>CAMCJC010000001.1 GCA_945875065.1 uncultured Propionibacteriaceae bacterium
CTCATCGGCGAAAGTTGTAGATGCGGGCAGGATGAGGGCCAGGGCCCCCACAGCCGCGAGAAGTCTGCTCCGTCGCATAGCTGCCTTTCCAGTCAGAGGTGGCGCCACGAAGGAGCCACGCCGCAGCCCACGCCGGAACACGGGCTGTCGGCCAAGAGGTTTGGGAAGAGTCCGGGAACGGGGTCAACTTACCAAGCTTCTAACGGCAGGCGGAAGCATCGAAACCAATAACTACCCGAAAGGACTACAAGAAATCAGAGAATAGCGGTTTTCCGGCCTCCAGATGCCTCGCGGCAGGACAAGGACTCTTACTCGCCGAAAGTATCCAAGGGGTAGGAGCGACGGCCTAACCAATGCCAATCCGCGAAAGAATATAGAGACCTTAACCGCTCTCTCGTCCGCACCTGCCGGCCCCCCGCACCTGGAGCTCGTCCAGGGCGGGCGGCCGGCAGGATCGATCACACCGTGGCGAGCTTGCGGCGCATCCCTTCCGCGAACTGCTCGGCATCGAGTCCTGCGATAAGGTGCCAGACGCCATCGCCGGTTCGGACGGCTCCGTGGACGCCGGCAGAGGTCAGGGCGTCGATGTCGACCTTGGAGTCGTCAACTACCTCGACCCGGATGCGGGTGGCCGCGATCGGTTCGACGCTCCGGACGTTCTCGTTGCCGCCAAGCGCGATCAGCCACTGCTTAGCCTGGTTGGTCTCGGCATCGCTGACGACGATGACGCGTGGCTCCGGCTCCTCGACCGGCTCGGCTGCTCGGCGCGCCTGAGCCCGCTGTTCGGGCGTGCGGTAGTCGGAGATGATCACGAGCACCATCGCGACGACGAAGGCCGCTACGACCGACACCGCATAGATCCACATCGGTTTGAACACCGGGATCGTCAGCAGCGAAGTGAACGCGAACGCACCGGTGGTGACGCCACGCACCCCGTCGGCGCCGGTGAAGAACTGGCTGAGCAGGCCGATGGTGATGCCGCCTACGAGACAGCCGACGAGCATTCGCGGGTAGATGCGCTTGAAACGCAGGTGGATACCGTAGAGGCTCGGCTCGGCAATGCCGCCGAACAGACCCGCCGCGAGTGCGCCCGTGGCGGTCTGCCGCATCGTGATGTCCTTGTCTCTGGTCGCGATGAACAAGACGCCGGCCGTGGCACCGAAACATGCGAAGTTCCACGTGCCCATCGGGCCCTGGATGAAGTCGTAGCCGAGGTTGTCGATGTTCAGCAGCATCAGCGCGTTTAGCGGCCAGTGCAGGCCGAGCGGCACGAGGAACGGGTAGACCAGCGGGATGATGATCGCGAAGACGATCGGAGCATGGTTGTTCAGCCAAGCCAGACCATCACCGATGCCGTTACCAGCCCAGATGCCGATGGGGCCGAGCAGGAAGGCGGTGATCGGGACCATGATGATCATCGAGAAGAACGGGACGAACACCATCTGCACGTTCTCGGGGAAGATGCGTTTGAGGGCGCGGTACACCACGGCCAGCAAGGCGGCCATCAGCAGAGGCACGAAAACCTGCCCGCCGTAGTCGCTGAGCTGGAGCGGAAGCCCGAAGATATTCACCACACACGATTCCTTGCCGAGTGTCGCGTTGGTGGTGCAGACGGTCTCGGTGTAACGCAGGGCCTCGGCGAACAGCCCTGAGCCTCCTGCCGTCTCCGTGTAGACCTTCGAGCCCAGCTGGATGAAGTCTGGCGTCAGCAGCGAACCCATGATGACGGCGCCGAGCCACGGATCGACGTCGAGCTTCTTCGACGCGTTGTATGCGACCGCGATGGGCAGGAAGTAGAACACTCCGCGCCACATCGCATCAAGGAACACCCACGGAGCGGCCTTGGCATCGGACTGGAAGTCGAAGATGCCGAACGCATCGAGGATCGCGGCCGTAGCCAAGATCAAAGATGCGCCGAGCAGGACTCCGAGGAGCGGCCGGAAGCTGTCGGACAGGTACTCGAAGAACGAATCGAGCCAGGCGAACTTGCCTCGGCCCTTGGCTCGGGCGGCGGCCTTGACTTCGGCGTCAGTCATCGGTTGTCGAGAGGACATCTCCGGCAGGGCGTTGATCTCCTGGAAAACGGTAGCGACGGCACCGCCGATGATGACCTGGAAACGGTCGCCAGACTGCGGCACCGCCCCCATGACACCGGTGATGGCCTCGACCTGCGTCTGGTCGATGCCGCTCGCGTCGAACAGTTCGAACCGCAGGCGCGTGGCGCAGTGCGTCAGGGACTTGATGTTGGGGGCGCCGCCTACCGCGGCGACGATCTCGGATGCAGTACTCATCAGGCTTACCTCAGCTCTCGTCGACGGGGACTAGCGCGCGCACCTCAGCCGGTGTGCCGCAGGCGATGGCCTTGGCGGCCAGTTCCTTCGCGGTGGCGAGATCGCACGCACGAACGGCGGCCTTCACCGAGGGGATCGCGGGAATCGAGCAGCTCAGCTCGTCGACCCCCAGGCCGACGAGGATCGGCACGGCCTGCGGGTCGGAAGCGACACCGCCGCACACCCCGAGCCACTTACCGTGGGCGTGGAGCGCCTCGGCCGCCTGTCCGATGAGGGTGAGAACGGCGGGGTTACACGGGTCTACTTGGGAGGCGAGCTTGGGGTGACCCCGATCCATCGCGAGGGCATAGCTGGTCAGGTCATTAGTGCCGACGCTGAAGAAGTCGCAGCCTTCCTCAGCGGCGAACTGCTTCGCCATGACCGCCACGGACGGCACCTCCATCATGATGCCGACGCTGACCTCGCCGAGGTTGGGGGCCTTAGCCCGCTCCTCGTCGAAGATCGCCTTGGAGCGCCGCCAGTCGTCGATCGTCGCGATCATCGGGAACATCACGTGCAGTTTGGCGCCGGCACCCGCGGCTGCGAGGATAGCCCGGATCTGAGTGCGCAACACCTCCGGCTGCTCCAGGCCGACGCGCACGCCGCGAACTCCGAGGAACGGGTTCTCCTCGGCGGGGATCGGCAGGTAAGCCAAAGGCTTGTCGCCGCCGACGTCCAGGGTGCGAATCACGAGCGGCTGGCCGGGCTTCAGGGCGCGGGCGCAATCGGTGTAGACCTGCTGCTGCTCTGCTTCAGTGGGAGCGGATTGGCGTCCCATGAACACGAACTCGGAGCGCAGCAGGCCGACGCCCTCAGCGCCCTTATCCATAGAAGCGACCGCGTCGTCGACGCCGCCGATATTGGCGACGACTTGGATGCTATGGCCGTCGCGGGTGATGGCGGGATCGTCCTTGGCGGCCTCCTCAATCGCCTTCCGCTCTGCCAATCGAGCCTGCCGAGCGCGCAACTCGTCCACCTCCGCGTCGGTCAACCCGGTGCGCAACGTGCCCTTGGAGCCGTCAAGGACGACCAAGTCTCCGTCGGCGAGCTCCAGGGCGCGGCTCTCGATGCCAGCCACGGCGGGGATGTCGAGCGAGCGGGCAATGATCGCGACATGGCTGGAGGCGCCGCCGCCGGTGGTGGCGAACCCGACGACGCGGGAGCGGTCGAGCTGGGCGGTATCGGATGGGGTCAGATCCTCCGCGATGAGGATGGTGTTCTCCGGCAACTCCTGGCGTTCGGTCCGCTGGCCGGTGAGTTCCTCCAGGACGCGCTGTCCGACGTCGCGGACATCACCGGCACGGCCGGCGAGGATCTCGTTCTTCAGCCCGGCGAGCTGGTCGGCGAACGCGTTGAACGCACCCCGCCACGCGAACGGGGCCGACTTGCCCTTGTCGATGGCGGATGCGGCCAAGTCGAGGAGCTCCGGGTCTCCGAGGATCTCCTGGTGCGCGGCGAAGATCGCCGCCTTGTCCTCCGACGATTCTTCGGCTAGGCGCTTCTCCAGCGCGGACAGGTCGAGCAGGGCACGGTCGATGGCGGCGTTTAGCTTGCGGCGCTCCTTGTGGTGGTCGTCCGCGAACTCTTCGACCTGAATGTCGTGGCGGCGGTGCTGAACGACGCGGCCAATGCCAAGACCGGGAGAGGCGGAGGCGCCAAGCAGCAGGTTCGGATCTCCTGACTTCGGCGCGGCTCGCTCGGGAGCGGGCTCGGCGATTGGCTCAGTGATGGCAGGCATGGCGGTGGTGTCGTCGGTGCCGATCACCCCGCCAGAGGGCAAGAGCGGGCACTCCTCGCCGAGGCCGTCCTGGATGGCCTGCGAGAGCTCCGCAACCGCCTCGCGGGCATCGGGCCCGTGAGCGGTGACCACAACCTTCTCCCCGCATGGGATGGCAAGGGCCATGATCGCGACGATCGACTTAGCGTTGGCAGCCTTCTCGCCCCGACGCAGCTTGATGTCAGAGTGGTATTTTTTGGCCAGGCCCGCGAGAGTGGCCGCAGGTCGAGCGTGCAGGCCGGTGGGGTTAGGGACGATGAGGGCGTCTGAGGTCGCTTGCGCTCCGGCGGCCGTTGGCGCATCGCCTTCGGGGGCGGCGGCAAGCTCAATCGTGGCGGCCTCGCTCTGTCCTGCAGTGACCAGGCCGGTGGCCGGGGTGATCTGAGAGACCAACTCGCCGTTGGCCACGACGACCTGCGTCAGCAGCGACTTCGCGGCGCGACCGACGACGTCCATGTCAAACTCGATGAGCTTGTGCCCAACTTCGACGCGGTCACCGGCGGCGACCAGCGCGGTAAAGCCCTCACCACCAAGCTGCACGGTGTCGAGTCCGATGTGCATCAGGATCTCCACCCCTTCGGCGCTTCGCACCGTCAGCGCGTGCCGGGACGGCTGAACGTTTACTACCTCCCCGGCGATCGGGGACACGAGCTGTCCTTCAAAGGGGTCTATCGAGAAACCGTCGCCCACCATCTTGCGGGCGAAGACCGGGTCAGGCACGTCCTCTAGACGAACCATGATCCCAGTCATGGGGGCCATCAGAACGACCCGTGCTGCGTCTGCACTCACGGCGCACTTCCTTTCCGAGGTGTCGCGCCCTTCCACAGGAGAACGACGCTGTTCGCTCCTCACGAGTGACGCCAGCCTAACCGCTGGCTCCGATAAAGGGAACTACCTTTCGGGTTCCGTCAGCCTTTTGGCCAGCCTCAATCGAACCCGTCTCGAGGCTCCTTGAGGAGTCCTAACGTTCAACCACTCGACTCAAGGAGACGACGATGTCTCGGACAACAAAACCTGACGGGGTCAAAGGCAGAACCCGTCGCAGCCCGCGCCTGGTGATGCTGGGTGCGCTTCTCGTGGCGCTCGGCGGCCTGGGTGCCGCGAGCCTCTACACGGCAGTCAGCCAGGAACGGCCGGCAGTAGCGATGGCAAGGGATGTGATGCGCGGACAATCGATCGCGCTAGAGGATCTGAAGGTCGCGAACGCCCCACCCGGCCTGGTCAAGTACTACCCGGCAGACCACCTCGACTCGCTGGTCGGCAAGCGCGCGGCCTTCGACCTGCCCCAGGATGCGTTCGTCGCCGAGCGCCTGCTCGGGTCCCTCGACCTGCCGGAAGGAAACGTCACCATCGGGTTGAAGCTGGCGCACGGTCGAATGCCAACAGCTCAGTTGCAGCCTGGGCAGCAAGTCGGGATCGTAGACGTTTCCGGCGGCTCGGTGCTCACGTCGGGCATCGTCGTGACGGCTCCCATAGAACTCGACGACCGCGTTTCCCGCACGCTCGACGTGAGCGTCACCCAGGGCATGGCGGCACAGGTATCGACGCTGGCCGCGACCGACCAGATCGCGCTGTTCGCGACGGCCGGCTGATGGGCGTGGTGCTCGTAACCGGCGGTCCAGGGTCGCCGGGGATCACGACTACCGCCCTGGGGTTGTGCCTGGCTTGGCCTGGGCCTGGGATGCTTGTCGACTGTGACCGAGACCCGAGCCAGGCGATCCCAGCCGGCTACCTGCGGGGCGTATCCCTCGGCGGTACTGGACTACCGGCGGTCGCATTGGCCCATAGGCAGCAATCGGAGTTGGGGCCGCTGCTAAGGGGTCTGGCCCTTGAACTGGACGAGGACAGGCAGTTTCTCCCGGGATTCAGCCGTCCCGAGGCCGTAGCAGGTTTCGAGTCGGCCTGGCTGGACCTGGCCCGGGGCCTGGAGTGGTTGACGGCGCGCGGCGCCATTGTCGTCATCGATGCCGGACGCGTCGGGGCCGCTGGGCCACCTGATCCCCTGGTTGGCGTCGCCTCGGCCGTGGTGTTCGTCGTTAGAAGCTCCCTCCGGTCGCTGGCTGCCGCGAGACTGTACCTGCCGCTGGTACAGGATGCGCTGGAGCGACACCCGGCCGCGAAGCTGTGGCTGGCTCTCGTCGGGCCGGGCCGACCGTACGTAGCACACGAAGTCGAGACCGAGTTTCAGCTGCCCGTGCTGACACTGCCATGGCAGCCGAAGCAAGCGGCCGTCCTCAGCGACGGCGACCCGGTGCCACGAAGCTTTAGACGGCAGGCTCTCATGCGGGCGATGGCGGCCTTAGGGAGCCGCCTGAGGAACGGAGTCAACTCCATGGCACCAAGTGAGGAAGACGATGTCCAGCATCACTGACCTACCCAAGTTGTCCGGGGCCTTCGCGAACCTGACCGACCGGTCGTGGAACCCGGCTGCGGCTAGTCAAGCCACTCCCGAACTCCCCACCAGCTCAGTCGCTGAACCAGACTGGAAACTGGTGGTCGCGCTGCGCCGTGAGGCCGTAGAGCAGATCACCGCGGTGCAAGAGGAGTGGCTACGGTCCAACGGCACGACAATGCCCGAGGCGGACCGGCGTATGCGCGGACGCTCGATCATCAGGCGGGTCGTCAGGCAGCACGTCGAGCGGCTAGGGACCCAAGGGGCAGCCCTGTGGTCGATGGAGTTGGAGAACCGCTACGCGGAGACCGTGGCCAACGCGATCTTCGGGTTCGGCCGGCTAGCCCCGGTGATGTCGATCCCCGAGGCGGAGAACATCGAGATCAGTGGCTGCGACAACGTGCTGGTGCAGTACCGCGACGGTCGGCGCGAGTCACACCCTCCCGTCACAGATTCGGACGAGGAACTCATCGAAGCGATTCGTTTCCTCGGCGAGTCGACCAGCCCGCCGCGACCATTCGACGACGCCCACCCCACGATGACGCTGGCGATCGGCGACCGCTTTCGCCTGCACGCCATCGGGTTCGGTCTCAGCTACCGGCCGAGCGTCGTCATCCGCCAGCACACCTTCACCGCGGTCGATCTGCGGGAGCTATCCAAGCTGGGCATGCTGCCGCAGGAGGTGTCCAGGTTTCTCGCACAGGCGGTGCTGGCACGTAAGTCGATCGTAATCTCGGGTGATCAGGGAGCGGGAAAGACGACGCTGCTGCGCGCCTTAATCGCGGAGATCCCTCTTAGCGAACGGTTCGGCACCCTCGAGACCGACTTCGAACTGCTCACACACCTGCTGCCAGGGCGTGGCAATGTACTCGCCCTCCAGGCCCGCTCAGGGATGGGCGAACAGATCGGAGGAGGTCGTGTCGGGAACTGGACCGTGGCGGATCTGATCCCCGAGGCCCTCAGACAAAACCTGTCGCGACTGATCGTTGGCGAGGTTCGAGGTGCCGAGGCGGGCACGATGTTTGAGGCGATGCAAGCCGGAGCCGGAACTTTATCTACGACCCATTCGCACTCGGCCGCCTCGACGATCGACCGGCTCGCGGCGAGGGTCGCGCAAGGCGGGGTGCTGGGGGTGGCCGAGGCGATGCGGCAGATCGCCCTGCACATCGACCTGATCGTCCACGTGCGATTGGAAGACGACACTTGGCGGGGCGGGGTTCGTCGCCGATTCGTGAGCGAGATCCACCAGTTGAGCGGATCGTTCGAGGCGGGTAGACCCAGCACTCATGTCGTGTACGACGCAGGCCCCCCGGCGATGTTTCGGCCAGAGGGTCGATTCGCAGCCGAACTCGAGAAGTTCGGGAGGCCGTCGTGGGAGCGTTGACGGCGGCAGGATGCGGCGCGCTGCTAGTCGGAGGCGTGCTCATCGTCATCGCCGGGCTGCTTAAAGCGGAGCGCGCCAAGGCTCGAGGCTCTCGCCTGCTGATGCTCTGGGAGTCGTTGCCGCGACGGTCACGGCTGTGGGTCAATGCGGTGTTGTTGCTGGCCATCGGGAGTGCGGTCGTTACTAGCTGGGCGGTGTTGCTGCCCCTGGTCATCGGTCTTGGACTTGGCGTTCCATGGGCGCTCAGCACGCCGCCGGAACCGGAGATAGAAGACCTAGCCGCCCTCGACCGTTGGCTGCGGCTGCTCGGACCGTCGATCGGCACTGGCAAGTCGATCCGGGACGCGATCCTGGTGACTAGTCGCCATGCGCCGGAGCGGCTGCGAGGGTTCCTCGGGCGCGTCGTGAGTCGCATCGACTTGGGCTGGACCACGCGGGACGCGCTGCTCGTCATGGCGGACGAGATGGACTCGCCCGAAGCGGACGGCCCCCTGGCTGCGCTGGCGTTAGCCTCGGCGCGGGGCGGCGTCGGGTCGCGGGCTCTGCTCACCGCCTTGACCGACCATACGCGGGACCGGCTCCGGGCGACGCGAGAGATCGCCGCCGAACGGTTGAAGCCGCTGCTGGTGGTGCGGCAGGTGGTCGCGGTAACCCTGGTGATCCTGGCGGGAATGGTGGCGTTCTCCCCTGGATACTTCCGCCCGTTCGGGTCGCCTCTGGGGCAGCTGCTGGCCGCCGGGCTGGTGCTGCTGTACGTCGGTTCTCTGCTGATGTTGCGCTCCCGGATGCGGGCACGACGGCGGGCGCGGCTGCTAGGCAGCGCTACATGAACACCCTGGGACTGGCGATCGGCGCGGGCATGACGACCATGCTCGGCGCGGTTTTGGTGTTGTTCGGGCTTCTTCGTCGACCCATCCGGCTGGCGGAGGCGCTCGCAGCCCTGGATGGCACTGAGGCCCCGGCTACGCCCGTGCGGGGTTTGGAGGCGATGGGTGCTCGATTCCATGGATTCCTGAAGCTACCGCTCTCCGAACGGCAGGAGGAACTACTGCGGCGGGCGGGGCGCACGGTCGACGACTTCTTCGCCGAGAAGTTGGTCCTCGCGCTCAGCGGATTGCTGCTGCCGCTGCTGTGGCTGGCGTGTTGGACGGCGCTCGGACGCACCGCCTCGCCGCTGCCGCTGGTCGCTTCGCCGTTGCTGGCGCTTGGCGGCTATTTCCTGGCGGATCTGCGTCTCCAACAGCATGCTCAGGAACTCGACCAGGTGACGGCCGAGTCGATTCACACGTTCTTCGACTTGGTGGTACTGGAGCGCCTCGCCAATGCCTCCGGTGCCCAGGCGATGGCGAATGCTGCCGGCATCGCGTCGTCCCCGTTGTTCCGACGCATCGCCACCGGTCTAGAGCAGGCCAGGCTCGAGCAGACGTCGCCGTGGCGCGAGCTCCACCGGATCGCGGCGGATTGGAACCTACCGGAGTTGGACGATTTCGTCGACGTGATGCGCCTCGAGGAGCAGGGGGCAGGCTTAGCGGACACCCTGCTTGCCCGCGTAGCGGAACTGCGCGAGGCGCACACGATCCGGCTGAAGGCCCAGGCGCAGAAGGACGCCGAGAGCCTCACCATCTGGATGACCATCCCGGCTTTGACGCTAGGACTGGCTTTCATCACCCCACCCTTGCTGGCTCTAATGCTCAGCTGACAAGGGAAAACAAAAATCCCCTGTGGAAAAGAATCGGCGACGATCTCAACTGACCATAAGGGCTAATGAAAGGAACTCACATGACCCCCATCGACTACCTGCTCGTGCAGATCGCGGCCTGGATACCAGCTCGCCGTGATGAGCGTGGGCTCTCCCAATCCACCGAGAACGCGATCCTGCTCGCCGGCGCGGTATCGATCGCAACCCTCATCATCACGCTCCTGACTAGCTATATCTCGGGCAAGCTCCCGAAGTAGCCGCCCTGTAATTAGGAGGAGCCTCGTGAAACGCGTTCTGGGCCCGATACTGGCCACGTTGCTGCTCGTCGGCATCGTGGTTGGCGTGCCCTGGCTGCTCACACAGTGGGGGCGCTTGGTTTCCCTGTCCTCAATCAACTGGGCGACCGTGCTAAGACGACCCGACGACGGGTCGCTCACGATGACCGCGCTGACTCTGACTGGTTGGGCCGCTTGGGCGTGCCTAACCTGGACCATCATCGCGGAGGTCGTGGAACAAGCCACCCAGAAACGCCTGCGACTTCGGTCCCCCGGCACGGGGTGGTTAAGGCCCATAGTCGCGCTGCTGGTAGCGGCGGCCCTGTCACCGGTTATCGCTTCGCATGCGGCCTCACCCGACGCTTCACCACCGTGGACAGCGCCAGTCCAAGCGCCGACAGCCCCGGCAGCAGGGCCACTCGACGACGGCACCGTCCCGGATACGCCCGAGCAGGAACAGCCGTGGCGCGAGCACACGGTCCGCCCCGGCGAGGAGTTGTGGGACATCGCGGAGGCTCGGCTGGGGCGCGGCAACGCGTGGCGCGAGATAGTGGCGGCGAACCCCGGTCTCGATCCGGATCGAGAGTTGACGGCCGGCACCGTGCTTCGGCTTCCCAAGGTGATCCCGGTCACGCCGGGTGACTCTCTGTGGCAGCTCGCGGACGAGCATTTGGACGATCCGGCGCGCTGGCCGGAGCTGTACGAGGCCAACCGGGACCTGATCGCTGATCCGGACGAGATCGAAATCGGGTGGCAGCTCACGCTGCCAGGACGCGAGATAGCCAAGGCAGCCGACACGCAGCAGGCCGCCCCTTCGACGTCCTCTCCCAAGCCGAAACCTCCCACTCCGAAGACGCCTGAGCCTTCCAGGACCGGTCGTTCGGCGGTGCCGCAGCCTGCTGAGGCGGGGGTTCCGAAGCACGCCGCTTCCGCGCCAGCTGGGCCGGGTAGTTCCCTCGCGGTTCGAGTGTTGGGGCCGATCAGCGTCGCTCTGGCGGCGGGACTGTTTGCAGCACTCGTCGCCCGCCATCGCGGCTGGCTGAGTCAGCGCGCGGTGGGACAACGCCTGGCTACGACAGGTCCCCTGGCCACTCACTGGGCGGCTCTGTCCGTTAGAGCCGATGAGCCCGCCCCCGATCTCCCGGCTGGGCTCACCCCAACCACGGTCCTGCTCGGCTGGAGCCAAGATGAGGAGGTTTGGCTTGACCTGGCAGAGCGCCCACTTTGGCTCTCAGGCGACGGCCAAGCGGGCGACGGGGTGCGAGCCGGCATCTGGTGCAGCCTCCTGACTGCCAACTGGTCGTCAACGGTCGAGGTGGTCGCCGTTGATCCGCCCGAGGAGTGGGCCAAGGCCGTGGATGACCCTCGCCTGACACAGCTCGCCGGGGCAACTGGACTAGAGGAGCTCGACCGTCTCGTACTCGCGCGCCGCGCCGCGCTGGCGGGACGCCCCCTCGCCGAAGCACTCACGGACTCGGATGTTGCCGACGATCTGCCGCCCACCGTATTCGTCTTCTGCCGACGGTTGAGCGTCACTGACGCCCGCAGAGTACAAGCCCTACTCGACGGGGCGCCGGTCGCAGTGAGCGTGGTCGCCTCGGTCATGGCCGGGCGCGACCTGCGGGGGACAAGCGTGCATCTGGAGTCCCAGTCAGTCGCGGTGTTCGACGGACGCCGCATCACGCCACAGCTGTTGCAGGCTCCCGCACGCCGGGCGATCGTGGGCCTGTTCGCGGCCACCAGCCAAGCCGAGGATGCGCCATGGTGGCGCACCGATCTCCCCGGCAACATCACCGTGCTTCCCACCAGTCCAGTTCCCGAGGACGCAAAGATGCCTAAGGAGCCCACCTCCCCCACCCTGCGGCTGCTCGGCCCAGTCGAACTCGTCGCTTACGACGGCCAGGTCCCCACCCGTTGTGTTGGCCGGTGCCTGGAGGTTTGCGCGTGGCTGCTCGCCAACCCTGGGGCCACGCCCACCCAGATGCGCGAATCCCTGCTCATCGCCGAGGGCACGCGCCGCTCCAACGTCTCGCGCCTCAGATCCTGGCTCGGCAGAGGGCCGGACGGGGAGCATCTGCCGGATGCGTACTCGGGACGGA
Organism: uncultured Propionibacteriaceae bacterium; assembly: GCA_945875065.1. Classification (GTDB taxonomy): domain Bacteria; phylum Actinomycetota; class Actinomycetes; order Propionibacteriales; family Propionibacteriaceae; genus Arachnia. The sequence continues at coordinate 11,957 of CAMCJC010000001.1, forward strand.
TCCAGTTGGCGCCCACCGTCTCCAGCGACTGGGAGAAGTTCCAGTCCTTGACCTCGGGCGGCGTGAACCGCACGAGTGACGCGCTGCTGGCGGAATCGCTGGCGCTGGTACGTGGCGCGCCTTTGGACGGGTACGAGTTCCAGTGGGGCTGGGCGGAGCAGCAGCGCTGCGACATGCTCGGCATGATCGTCGACGCCGCCGCGGTGTTGTCCGAGCGTTCCGTCGCGCGTGGCGACTTTGCTATGGCGGAATGGGCCTTGAGACAAGGGATGCTCGCAGCGCCCGACAGCGAAGTGCTGGCTGCCCGGCATATTCTGCTGCGTTCGGCGCAGCGCGACCAAGCGGCCGTGGACCGCGAGGTGTTGCAGTTGACTCGTGCGGCCCGAGCTGCCGGGCGGGATTTGACCGATTCGACGGTCCGGATCATCCAGAAGGCCCTGGCCGATTGCAGAGCGGTGGTGCCGTGATGAGATCGTTCAGATCACGAGCGCCAGCAGGTGCGGCAGAGCTGCGAGAACCGCGGACCACGCCACGACGACGGTATCGGCGGGCTTCCAGGGTGCCTCACCAAGCCACGTGCGCCTGCCCGGTGCTGAGTAGCCACGCGAGTCCATGGCGACGGCGAGGCGGCCGGCCCGGCGGACGGTCTCCACGAGGAGGGCGAAGCACATGCCGCTCCAGTGGCGAACGCGCGCCACCGGCCCCTTCCCGGGTCCGAGGCCGCGGACTCTTCTGCCTTGCGCCAGTTCCTGCCAGAGTGCCGCGAACTCGCCGAGCCGCCGCAGCGCGGCGACCATGGCCAATACTGGCCTGGCTGGCAGGTGGAGTCGCCCGCCGAGATGGTCACCGAGGGTGGTTGGTGCCAGGTAAGTTGCGGCGACGATTCCGGGGATAACGACGAATCCGACGCGTAGTGCCGCCACGAGGGCAGGTCCGATGCTCGGGGGTGAGGCCAGGATCCAGTTGGACCAGGCGACCGAGACCAGCGCTATGCCGGCGGGGAAGAGGCGCCCCAGAGGGAAGCGCCAGCCGGCTAGCGCTGCCCCGGTCACGAGCATGGTTCCGCACGCGAACGCCAGGGGCAGCAGTTCGGAGGCGGCGAGGCCTCCGATGGTTAGCAGCACTACTCCAAGCAGGAGCGACAGCGGCCCGGCCCGCGACAGCAGGCCTCGACCGGTACTCACCGGCTCAGGCTTGGCCGGGCGGGGCGGTGGAAGGCAAAGTTGCCGATTAGCTTGGGCCGCCAAAGCCTCGTCGTGGGTGGCGACCAAGACACCCCCGTTTGCGGCCCGATGCGCCGCAAGGAGTCCGACGACTGCCGCCCAGCAGTGGCGGTCGAGCCCTACGGTCGGTTCGTCCGCAGCCACGAAAGCTGGGCTGTGCAGGAGTGCGGAGGCGACGGCGAGACGTCGCTGTTCGCCGCCAGACAGGCTCAGCGGGTGGCGCTGCGTCAACGACTCCAGGCCCAGCGCCGTGAGGAGTTCGCAGCCTCGGGGCTCGGACTCGGTGCGCGGATGGCCAAGAGCATCGGCCGTGGCCAGGAGCGACTCTAAAACGGTGTTGCCCTTAACGAGAGCCTCACCGAACTGTGGGACCCACCCCACCCGGGAGGCCAGGTCACGAGAGGTCCAAGCGCTGGGTGTTTCAGGGAATCCGGTGAGCTCGACGGTCCCGGCATCCGTGGGCAAGAGGCCAAGGAGCGCCGCGATGAGAGTGCTCTTGCCTGCGCCGCTCGCCCCGCGAAGCGCAACGAAGCTGCCCGGGGAGACGTCGATCGTCTGGTCCTCTACGACGAGCCGCGGCCTCCTCGGGACCATTCTCAGGGTGAGAGCGGGGCGACGCGAGACAGCTAGGTCACTGCCACACAGCTCTGCTGGAGTGGCTATGGGCGGGAGGTTGACTGGAGCGGGCTTAGGCGGGGGCGCGCCAGGCACCCACAGCCCCAGAGCCAGCAACTCGTCTTGGTGCGCCTCAACGATCGCGCCGATCGGACCATCGAACCGGAGGCGGCCGCCGTCCAAGACGACAAGTCGCTCGACGATGCCAGACCAGCCGGCGATGTCGTGATCGGCCACAACCAGAGATGCTGCGGTTCGGTCCAGAACCGAACCGATGGCGGACCGCACCTCGGTAGCCGCGGCGGCGTCAAGCATTGAGACGGGCTCATCAAGCAGCAGGACGGCCGGGCGAAGCGCCAACACGCCCGCTATGGCGAGGCGCTGCGCCTGCCCACCGGACAGCTCGGCCGTATCGTGATCCTGGCCGTAGGGAAAGCCGACCAGTCGGAGCGCCTCAGCGACGCGTTCTCGGATCTCCTCCCTGGCGAGCCCGAGATTCTCCGGGCCGAAGGCGACATCGCGTCCAACCGTCTCGGCCACCACGGAGTCGAACGGCTGCTGCTGGATGAGGCCGACATCGGCGCGCCCGGCATCGGCCGGCCGATCCGCGATGCGGATGGTGCCGGCTAGTTGTCCTGGGGTTTGCTCTTCCAGCACGCCCGCCAGGGCTCGCAGCAGCGTCGACTTTCCGGCCCCGCTAACCCCGGCGATCAAGACCCGCTCAGCCGGTGCGATCTTAAGGTCAATCGCTTCTAAGGTCGGACTCGAAGCCCCCAACGGCTGCCAGGTAAGGGCGTCGATGTCGATACTCACGCGCGCGCCGCCAACCGCGCCCGACCAGGCGGGAAGGCGTCGAGGGCGCCGGTGGCGGCCAGGGCCTTCATCAACGCCCAGCCGCCCAAGCCCGCGACCAGAGCCCCGGAGATGAGGCCGAATCCCAGGGAGATGAACCGCTGGGTCCAGCTGTACTCGGTCTGGTACACCCACCACTCATAGGCCGCGATCTCGAGGGTAGCCGCCAGCAAGCCACCCAGGATCGCGATCGCTACGCGCCACTGCCGCCACAGCAGGAAGGCAACGGCAATCTCCATGCCCAGGCCCTGCAACGCTCCGGACAGCATCACGTTGAGGCCCCACTTGTTGCCCAACAGCGCCTCAACGCTCGCGGCGAGCAACTCACACAACAGCGCGGCGCCGGGGCGACGCACCACCAACGCACCGACGATGGCGGGCAGGACCCAAACTCCAACTGTGATACTCGCCCCGGGCGGGAACACAGCGAAAGCCGCTTCGATGGCGGGGTAGCAGGCAATATCCCAGCCCCAGAAGGCGACGCCGAAGGCCACGCCGAGCAGTGCGAGAGTCACCAGGTCTACCGAACGCCACTTCCAGGGCCCGCCGATGGCAAGGTGCGGGGGCTGTTTGAAGGTCATGAGCACTCCTAAGGTCTGTTACGTACCCGGAGGGAAACCGCCGCGGCTGCCGCGACGAGATGAGATTCCCGACTCCCTACGCCGGTCCTAACCGGTTCAGGTTCGAGGGTCTGCGGACTTCCGCACTCTCAGCGCTGATGCGCTCCCCTGTCGTTGCGACCGACTCTATCGCACCGCTCCGAACAGAGCGGTGCGGGCCGGTGACGGTCCGTGGGCGAGCAACTACGATGGTCCGGTGATCAGACGGCTGGTGTGTTGCGTGCTGCTGGTGGCGGCCGTTCTTACCGGTCGACCGTCGGCGCCGGCAGCCGCCGACCCGTCCGGAGTCACGGGCGAAGTCGCGATCACCATTGAGGCGATGAGCCCGACCGTCCTCGACCTGACTAATCCTTCGCAGGTGGTGACGATCAAAGGGTCTGCGCGCAACAACAGCGGAGCGACCCTGCACAGCGTCAACCTACATTTCTGGCGCTCGCAGACCCCGCTCGAGTCGCATTCGGAACTGACCGATGCCTTGGATTCCAAGCCCGACGATCCCCTGGGCCGCAGGCTCCCCGAACAAGGCGGCGACCCCAGCAACTATCAGTCATTCGCAACCCTTGCCCCCGGAGCATCCACACCGTTTACCGTCAGCGCCACGATCCGTGACCTCGGTCTCGGAACGGATGAGGCTGTTTACCTACTCGGGGTGCACGCTCGAGGCACAGATTCCCCCGACGGTAAGCGCGATACTCTCGGCCGAGGGCGCATCCTCGCACCGGCGAGCCGCAATACCCTCCCGGTGGCCACCGCAGTAAAGCTCACGACCACCCCCACCCTCATCGGAGCCACCGACTTCGTCTCCGACGATCTCGACAAGGCCGTGGCAGGCGATCTCGAAGCCATGGTCGCTTTCGCCGAGCGCTCCGAGCGAACCGTGCTGCTGGATCCGGCTTTGCTAGTCGAATTGCGGGCCCTCAGCACCGAGCACACCACCGCCGGTGTTCCGCGAGCCGGCAGTTCAGCAGCGGTCGCGCTGCGAGAGCGGATCTCGACCCTAATCGAGAAGGGCCGAGTGCTGCGCCTCCCCTACGGCGACCCGGATCTGGCCCGCCTATATGCTGCGGGCAACCTTAATGACTTCGAGACAGGCCTCAGCTGGACATCGACAGCACTCGCGACGGCGAACCTTCCCGAGGTAGCCCAACTACCCCTGGTGGCCGATCTGGGAAGGTACGCAAACGAGGATCTCACCTTGCTGCTGGCACGCGCCGGGTGCGTCCGCATCTTCGGCGACAACTACCAAGCCAGCGGCTCCGAAGCGACCACAGACGGCCGACACACCACTGTCCACGCCGTCGATCGACTGGACGCGCCCGGCATGGGTCCGGGCGATGCTAGCACCGCAGTCCAACTGCTGCAGCGTCGTCTAGCCGAAGAGGTACTCAAGAACGGTACGCGCGTTCACATCGTGCGCACCGCCGCCGACCTGCCGCGCGCGGAACTCGTTCCTGGCGTTGAGCGAGCGGTCCCGCTGCCCAACCGAGAGGTCCCCGTCCGCTACGACATCACGCCCCAGCAAGCCCCCAAGTGGTCCGGGCTTGCGAACCGCGCCAAGAGTCTGTTCAGCGACTCGCAGCTCCTAGAGGAACTAACCGGCACCGACCGTTCCGCAGTGAATGCCACCGCGGCCTCACAGGCCTACAGCACCCAGTTCACGAGCGAGGACCAGGCGCTGGCGTTCCTCGGCGCCCTCCCCGACGAGCAGGCCACCGCCCGCGAGGTGCGCCTCAGTTCGGCGTCGCAGATCGTGCTGGGTTCGGACCGCAATGTGTTCCCGATGACGGTCACCAACCCACTTAAGGTGCCGGTGCGCCTTCGGGTGGAGTTTGACAGCAACTCGCCCAACCGAGTCGACATTCCGACGTCGGAGATCGTCACGGTGGGTCCGGGCGAGCAACACACGGTTAGCGTCACGCCGATCGCGAAGGCGAACGGCGTGGTAACGATTCAGGCCCAGCTGGCAACGGTTGAAGGCACGCGATTCGGACCGGTCGTCCCTGTGGAGGTCAGCGCCACGGGTTTTGGGCGAGTCGGCTGGATCATCATCATAGTGTCCGGTGCAGTAGTGCTAGGTGGCACTTTCCTGAGGATCAGGGCTGTGCAGAGGGAACGGTCCAGGGAGGGTCGTGAGTAGTACCAAGGCTGGTGTATCCAGCACGCGCAAATTGCTGTCGGCGAGTGTGCTGATGGCATCAGGAACGCTCATCTCGCGCTTCCTCGGCTTCATCCGGACGTTCCTCGTCGCGTTCATCCTCGGCAACGGCACCCGCCAAGCCGACATCCTCAGCCTGGCCAACACCATCCCCACCGCCCTCTACACTCTGTTTGCCGGCGGCGCCCTCAACACCGTCTTGGTGCCACAGATTGTACGTGCGATCCGCCATGACGACGACGGCGGCGAAGCTTACACCAACCGCATCATCACCGCGTTCATGTTCGTGATCGGCGTCGTCACCGTCATCATGGTGCTGTTCACGCCCCTGATCACGTGGCTGTACGTCGCCGACGAGTGGCGTGCCCCAGACCTAACGTCACAGTACGGGTCCATGGTGCTGATGACGTACCTGACGATGCCGCAAATCTTCTTCTACGGTGTCTTCTACCTCTTCGGCCAAGTCCTTAACGCCCGGGACAAGTTCGGGCCGATGATGTGGGCTCCGATCGCCAACAACATCGTCTCCATCGCCGTGATGGCGATGTACCTGGTGGTCTGGGGTACCTCCGGAAACCACGCCGCCGCGTTCACCCTCCAGCAGAATCTACTGCTCGGCGCCGGCGCGACTCTCGGCATCGTAGTCCAAGCCCTGGTGTTGATGCCTTATCTGCGAAAGGTCGGGTTCAAATATCGGCCCCGCTTCGACTGGCGCGGCGTTGGCTTGGGCCACACCCTCCACCTGACCAAATGGACCCTCGGGTTCGTGGCAGTGAACCAGGTCGTGCTGATGGTTGTGCAGCGCCTGGCAACCTCCGCGACGGCCGAGGGCTCGGGTGGCGGCGTCACCGTCTATAACAACGCCCACCTAATGTGGATCCTCCCCCATTCGCTGGTGACAGTCTCCCTGGTCACGGCGATGCTGCCCAGCGCCTCGCGCTTCGCCGCCGCAGGTGATCTTGATGGCGTCGCCCAGGAGGCGCGCAAGACCCTGCGGCTGTCGCTGATCGCGCTGGTCCCAGCAACCGTGGCGTTCCTGGCCCTGGCGGGCCCCATGTCGGTGCTGCTGTTCGGCCACGGTCAGGGAAGCCGCGACGCCGTGCTGGTCGCCTGGGCACTGATGGCGTTTGCTACTGGCTTGATCCCTTACACGATGCAGGCCGTTTACCTGCGAACCTTCTACGCGCTTGAAGACACCCGCACCCCGTTCTTCCTCCAGTGCGCAATCGCTGCTACAAACGCGATCGTCGCGGTGATCCTCGTTTCTCTGATCAACTCCCCGAGCTGGACCGCGGCCCTGCTGGCGCTCGCCAACGCCGCCGCCTATCTCCTCGGAGTGCAGCTCACCTGGCGCTTCTTGCGCCGCAAAGTGCCAGCGCTGGAGGGTATGGAAACCGTCCTCCACATCATGCGTCTGCTGATCGCCGCCAGCGTCGGCGGCGTCCCCGCATGGTTCGCCGCCGACTTCATCATGCGGGCGATCCCCAACGGACTCATAGGTCCGATGGTCGCACTCCTCGTCGGCGGCGGTTTGCTCCTAGTCGGCTACGTGCTTGTAGGCAAACTGCTCAAGGTCCGCGAACTGCGGAACATGACGGATCTCCTCAAATCACGCCTGGGACGCCGCCCCGCCGGAAAGCCGAAACCCGAAAAGGATGAGGGTTCGATCCCGAACGAGCCACCGGTGCCGACGATCTCGACCGAGGCTGCCACCGCAGCAGCCATGGTCGATGACCTCATGCCTACCGCGATCCACTCGATCATCGTCGACAGCGACTTCAACGGTTGGGACGCCGCCCGGCTGCCCGATCACCATCGTCGCCGTAAGCCCACGCCGGCGATGCCGCCGATGATGCACACGGAGTTCGAAGACTCCGTCTCTACGGCTATTCGTCCCGCGGCCGCGATCCAAGACGACGAGGACACCGACGACCGTAGCGAGATGCCCGTCCCCGACGAGAACTCGCTGCTGCCGCAGCCGCTCCCAGAGCCGTCCCCTGCGCCCGTCTGGGAGCCTAAGCTGGTACAGGCAGGTGACCTGCTCTCCACGCGCTTCAGGATCGAGGAGATCATGGCGATCCGGGAGGGCGTCGAGACCTGGCGTGCTCACGACATGGTGCTCTCTCGCGATGTCGTCGCACACGTCTTGCCGGCCGATGGCCCTCGTAACGAAGAGTTGCTGGCCTCTGCCCGCAAGGGCGCGACGGCGACTGACGCTCGCTTCCTGCGAGTCTTGGACGCCGTCAACTTGGAAGGGGATCGCCGCGGCATCGGCGGCTACGTCGTATGCGAGTATGCTGCTGGCCGTTCCCTGACCGAGTTGATGAGGTTCGGCACCTTCACCACGCTGGAAGCGTCCTGGGTCGTCTATGAACTAGCCGACGCCCTGATCGCCCCCCATGGCCAAGGCCTGTTCCACGAGCATCTCAATCCCGACAACGTTGTGATCACGACCCTTGGTGCCGTGAAGATCGTCGGCTTCGGCATTGAGGCGGGGCTCGCGCCCAGCGACGAGGCACGCTGGCTGGACCGCGAAGCCGCCGACGTCAAGGGGCTCGCATCGCTGCTGTACGCGATGCTCGTAAGCCACTGGCCCGGCTCGTCCGGCTGGGGCCTTCCTGCGGCACCAGTAATTGCGGGCGAAACCGCTCCGGCGCACACGGTCGCCGGTGGAGTCTCCCCGGTTTTGGACCGGATCTGCTCGGCAGCCCTCACCCAGCGTGGTGCCGTGAGCGACCCCCGAATCACGACGGCGTCACAGCTGGCAGACCGCCTAGCCGAGGTGCTGGGCGGCAGCGATGCCTCGTCGAACCTAGAGACCCGAGTGCGGCTGGCAGTCGAGAATCCGCATCAGCGCCGGCACCGCCCGCCGCGTCCCGTTTCACAACCGGTGGACGACGGCCCGCCGACGGTGGTACAGACGGCCGTCAAGGCCAAGCCCGCCGCCCAAGCCGTGACAGCCGCCGCCAAGCAGCACCCCACGCCCGCTGAGAAGCCGCCTAGCTCGCGGTCCGGACGCGGAGTGCTCTGGTTTGTCCTGGTGCTGGCCCTAGCGGTAATGGTCGTCTGCTTGGTGGTGGTTGCGCTGCAAGGCACCAGGCAGGCGACCACGCCGCCCCCCAGCGCGTCGCAGACCTCCGAGGCGACGCCCACCCCCAGCGGGGACGTGCGCGCCGTGGAGAACGTGACTGCCACGTCGTTCGACCCGGTCGCCGACAACGGCTCCGGCGATGAAAATCCCGACCAGGCCGCGCAGGCCGTCGACGGCGATCCGGCGACTGGCTGGTCGACCCAGCGGTACCACAACTACCCGGACATGGGTCGGGAGAAGCCGGGAGTCGGTCTCGTCCTCGACTTGGGCGAGGCTGTACCGCTCGACTCGGTTGACGTGAAGTTCACCGCCGCCGGTGAGAACGTCGAGTTGCGGGTTCCGAAGAATAAGTCCGTAGCCTCGGCCCCCATGGATCGTCAGGATCAGTGGGAGGTCGTAACGACGGCCGCTGAGACAGGCACCGACGTGGTGCTAAAACCGAAAAACCCCGTCACGACCCGGTTCGTGCTCGTGTACGTCACACGGCTGCCACAGATCTCCGAGGCTCGTTTCCAGGCGACCATCAACGAGGTGGTGGTGCATCGCACCTGACGTGATACCGATAGCCTTCAGGCATGACTGACGGCCAGTTGGAGATCCACGTCCTAGCCGACTCGACAGGAGAAACAGCGGTGCGCCTGGCGCGGGCCGCCCGAGCCCAGTTCCCTGGGGCGCAGTTCGAGATCATCCGGCACCCCCGGCTCGGCCGCACCGACGCCATGGTGAGAGCCCTGAACACGCTGAAGGAGCGTGCCGAGCAGTGCCGGATCGCCGTGTTTTTCACCCTGGTCAACGCCGAGTTGCGGAGCCTGGTCGTCAACGCCTGCCGCGACCTGGGACTGCCATACACGGATCTGATGGGCGATGCCCTTGACGCGCTGGAGAAGATTTCGGGGCACACGGCCGACGAGGTGCCAATGCGTCCGGTCGGTGTCGAGGCGGACTACTTCGTGCGCATCTCGGCGATGGAGTTCGCGATCCGCAATGACGATGGCGCGATGCCGACCGCTCTTCGAGAATGCGATATCTGCCTGATCGGTGCCTCCCGGTCCGGGAAGACTCCCCTATCGATCTATCTCGGATACCTGGGCTATAAGACCGTGAACGTGCCACTCGTGCCAGGCATCCAGCCACCTGAGGAGCTGTTCGGGCTGGACCGGTGGCGCATCGTCGGTCTGACGATCGACGCCGAGCGGCTCCTGCAGATTCGCTCCCGTCGCGTGCAGGGGATGGGTGGCTTTGGCACGCGCGACGGCTACGCGGACCTAGTCAAGATCTACGACGAACTCGACGAGGTCGGTGCGATCCAGCGACGCCTCGGAGCCCCCATCGTCGACACCACCGGGCTGGCGTTGGAGGAGGCGGCCGCCCGCATCATCGACTTGGTTGATGAACGGGCGAAGAAGGTAGGTGCGCGGCTGCGCCGCCCGGCGGGTCATCTCAGGATCACGCCCTAAAGGTGATGTCCTCGTAGCTGCGAGGGTCTTCGATGGGCTCCAGGTGCCCGACGACAGTCATCCTGGGGTATTCGGCGACGATCTCGTCGACGATGTCCTCCAGCACGTCGTGGCCACGCTTGACAGTCCACTCCCCTGGCACGAGCAGGTGAACGTCCATGAATTGGTGGGTGCCGGATTCGCGGGTACGCATGTTGTGGAAGTCGATGCCAAGGTGGGCGTGGGAGCTGAGGATCTCGTGAATCCGGGCGTTGTCCTCCTGCGGCAGGGACACATCCATTAGGCCGTCGGTGGATTCCTTCAGCAGGGTATAACCGGCGACCAGGATGTTGATGCCTACCGCGATTGCGACGACCGGGTCAAGCCAATCCCAGCCGGTGATCCCGACCAGACCGATGCCGACGATGACGCCAACCGAGGTGTACACATCGGTCATCAGGTGCTTACCGTCGGCCCGCAACGTGATGGAGTTGTGGCGCTTACCAGCGCGGATCAGCTGCGTCGCGACGACGCCATTCAGGACTGACGCGACTACGGAGATTGCGAGGCCGATCCCCACCTGTTCCAGGGGCTGCGGGTGCAAGAGCCGCTGAATACCAAAAAAGATGATCGACGAGGCTGCGATGAAGATCATCAGCCCCTCGACGCCCGCTGACAAGTACTCGGCCTTGGTGTGTCCGACATTGTGGTTCTTGTCGGCCGGAAGCGCCGCTACCTTCAAGGCGATCAGCGCGACGATCGCCGCCACGAGGTTGACGATCGACTCCGCGGCGTCAGCTAGCAGTCCCACCGAACCGGTTACGAGCCACGCCCCCGCTTTCAGTGCGATGGTGGCGACGGCGGTCGCTACGGCGAGCCAACCGTAGCGGCTAAGGTCAGGTGCGCTCGGGGCTGTGGTCACCGCCCTATCCTCGCCTCCCGCCGCATCCGCACGCAATCGGGTCAGCCTTCGCGCGGGGCGATGCGGGTGGTGCGCGCGTCGCTGGCCCAGTGCTTGGTATATCCGAGGTTCTCCGCAGGCAGGTAGCCGGCCCGAATATCAGCGACGGAGACGGGCACGGCTCCGGTGAGTTCCGCGACCTCGCCCATCTTGTCGGTGGTGACGGCGATCACTGGCAAGTGCAGCGCCTTGTAGTTGGCGACAAGGGTGTCGAGGACGCTTGGCGTAAAGTCCTTGGCGGCGATCACGAGCGGCTTGTGGCGGGAGATTGGGATCATCAGTTCCCGCATAGTGGCACCGATGCCGTCTAGGAGAAGAACGTTCGCATCACACAGTTCGGCTTGGCCCCACGAGTTGGCAAACCCAGGATGGGCATACCCAAACGGCAGCACCTCGTCTGTGGGTTTCGGCTCTGCCCAGGCCCCCTTGGGAGCAGGCATTTCGGCAACGGCGGAGGCGGTGACATACCGCGTCACCTTCGACCGCTCCGGCGGCCCCTCGGCGCGGCGGCGACGACGCACGTCGAGCCACACCGCAACGACGAGCAAAGGAATGCCGACCCCCAGCGCGGCGAGCAAACCAATCCAGTTCTCCACTCCCCCAGAGTGCCACGACTAGGACCCGCTACGCGTGGCCGGGTACGCGGCCGCCCCGCCGGCAAGCAGCGGCCGAGAGGATCCGCGCCGTGAGGTCGGCTAGAATGCTTAAGCCCCTATAGCTCAGTTGGCAGAGCAGTGGACTTTTAATCCATGGGTCGCGGGTTCGAGCCCCGCTGGGGGCACTCGTTGCCCACACCCGACGACACTTCTCGCGAAGTAGACCGCATCGTCCGCTCCGACTTGGTCCCGCAGCACCGCCACGCGATAGAGCAGACCTCCTATCACCGCGTCCGCTAGTTCCCGGGGTTGCGCCGGAGCACGGAAGATCCCCTCTTCCTGACCTCGCGTAATCAACGCGATGAGTCGGTCACGCAGCGGGTCGATGAGGCGCTCACGGTACATGCTTTGGAGTTCTGCGTCGCCCTGACGGTGCACATCCAGCGCGAGAGCCGCCAGCACCGTCATATCCTCGCCCCAGCCGCTGCCACCGACCCGGATTAGCTCGGCCAATTCCTCCTCAACCGACCCGGTTACTACGGGAACTCGGTTCCCCAGGGCCCGCTCCAGCGCCGCGACGGCTAGGTGCGGGATTCCCGGCCAGCGCCGATAGATCGTCGTCTTGGCGACGCCAGAACGCCTGGCGACCTCGTCCATCCGCACCGTCGCATACCCACCGGAACGAAGCAGCGCCACCACGGCATCAAGCACTGCGGCGTCGACGTTCGGATCCCGGGGCCGACCTGGCTTCGGCGTCATGATCTAATCTTGCCCGACCGAGTTACGCTACATCTAGTAGCATATTTATTGGCGAAGGGAACGCTCATGTGGGCAGTGCAGTATCACAGGTACGGAAACCCCGAAGTGATGCGACTTGAACAGACGGAGGCACCGACCCTCAGAACAGGCGAGGTATTGCTGGAGACCATCAGCAGCGGCGTCAGCGGCATCGACGCCCTCTACCGTTCCGGGCAGTTGCGCCTACACGGGGTTGGGTTTCCGAAACAGCCCGGTTTCGATGCGCTCGGGATCATCCGCGAGTCACGCATCCCAGGCATTGAGCCTGGACGCTGGGCTTGGACGGTCCTCGGCATCGAACCGTTCAAGACCCGGGGCACTGCCGTACAGTTCCTGAGCCTCGACGCGGGACGCCTCGGCCTGTTCCCGCCCGGATTCGCTCCGGACGTTGACGCGGGTGCCCTTCCCCTCGGTGCCCTAACCGCTTGGAGAGCACTCACCCACTCCGCAAGGCCCCAGCCGGGAGACCGGCTGCTCATCGTCGGCGCCGGGGGACCCGTGGGAACATCACTCATCCAGCTGGCACGCTACCTCGGTCACGAGATCGATGCGGTCGCCGGCCAGGCCGCGCTGACCTTGTGCGGCAGCCTCGGCGCGGAGCACGCTCTACGCCATTCCACCGAGCAGGCGACGGAGCTCCAGAGCACGCAGCGCTACGACAAGGTGTTCGTGGCGGCCGGCCGCGCCGAGGACTGGCTTGGTGCCGCAAAGCCAGGCGGCCAAGTCATCGTTATCCGCGGCGATGTGTGGCTGTCCGCGATCCCCCAGGCTTTGAAGATGCGCCGTCGCCTGACGCCGATCGCTGCCGGCCACGACGCCACCGCCCTGACCAGGCTCGCGGAGCTCCACGCCGCCGACCACCTTCGCCCGGTCGTTGGACGGACCTACTCGCTCCAAGAACTGCCGACCGCCCACGCGGAGCTCAGCGTGGGCGGCACGGTCGGCGGCCGCTTAGTCGTTCATTGAACCTAGGCCTCCGGGATGTCCATGTGATACGTCTGCTGGCTGGCCTCGTTGGGGTCCGAGCCGCCTCTACGGCCCGTCTCTAGGGCGTCGATCTCTGCGACCTCCTCGGCCGTCAACTCGAAGTCGAAAACCCCGAAGTCCTCAGCGAGACGGTGGGGGCTTCGTCGATTTCGGGATCACCTGCCGGCCCTCCTGGATGTGCCAGCGGAGGATCATCTGGGCCGGCGATTTCCCATGCGTCGCCGCAATCGTCGCGTCATCGAGGGTGGAGGCCGGGTAGCCGCCCCAGCCTGGGTAGAACGTGATGCCGCCGAGCTTGCCCGCCGCCTTGTCAAACGCGTGCCGGATCCGCTCGAAGCCGTAGTCCGAAGCCCAGACCTTCGTCCCTATGAAGATCTCATCGCGCGGCACGCCGAAGCGGGCGACGCCTTCCCCGACCTCCCGCTCGTTGATATACGCGGCCGCGGTGCCGATACCCGACGCTCAGGGCTTCGGCCACCGCAGCCGCGGTCTCCTCCGGCGTGGACTGAAATACCCAACCCCAAGGCCGGCACAGTAATTCCGTTGTTCAGTTTCAGGTGCCCCGCCTCTAGCTCCTTCCTGATCGGTTCCTTCGAAGCTACTCAGCCGCCACGAACCAACGAACGGCGTACGGCGCCAGGTCGATAGTCGGCGGGTTCAGATCCCACACCGACCCGTCGAGGAGTTCACGCGCCTCAGGGCCAAACGGCGTTCGCAGCACACCCATCGGCACCTGCACCTCGTCCTCGGACAGGTTGTACAGCTGGATCATCATGCCCTCGGGATGCTCGCGCCTCAGGGCCAGAACACGGCGATCTCCGGCATCGAAGCAGTGCGACTCAACGCTGGCGTGCAGCTGCGGAGTTCCGCGACGCACGCCCAGCACATGCCGCAACCACCCATTGACGCGGGCGGCCGGACTCGACGGGTTGACCGCCAGCGCCGCCACCTGTTCCCAGTCCATGACTGGGCGGTGCACCCACCGGTTGTCGTCGGCGTGCGAGGGATCGCTGCCGTACTCGTAGTCGTTCAGCATCGCGACCTCGTCGCCCATGTAGATCAGCGGCACCCCACCAAACCCGCAGACGACCGCGTGCAGCAGGTTGATACGCCGGACCGCCAACTCGATCGCCGCCTCGTCGCCGTCAGCCAGAGCCTTCTCCAACCCGGCCAGTGACGCCAGTGAGCCCGAGATACGGCGATCGCCCGTCGCCGGGTTCGCTTGGAACACCAGGCCCTTGGCGAAGGAGTTCGGGAACTCCCCAGAGTAGAAGTCGGACAGGAAGCGACGGTGTTCGGCACCATTGAGCCCGACGGCGACGGCGTCGCGATCGTCGACCGCCCAGCCGATGTCGTCGTGGCAGCGGATGTATGTCGCCCAGGTGGCGCTCGCCGGCTTCGCAGGGAATCGATCGAGCGCGCATCGCAGCAAGGTGACGTCACGACTCGCGAGCGCCGACCACAGCTGCGCCATCACCTGGTTGTGGTACGCCAGATCCGACAGGTTGCCGTAGTGCCGTCCCTGCCCGAAATAAGCGATCAGGTCGCGGGGACCGACGATCGCCTCGGCCTTGAACGCGACCGCTGGGGCCGCAATCCGCACCGCCGCCCGCAGCGCGGCAGAGATGTCGTGAACAGGCGGTTCGTTCTGGCAGTCGGTGCCCATTACCTTCCAGATGAACGCGATCGCATCCAGCCGCACGACCTCCACCCCGTGGTTGGCGAGGTTCAAGATGATGTCCAGGAACTCGCAGAACACATCCGGGTTCGCCCAGTTGACATCCCACTGGTAGTCGTTGAACGTCGTCCACACCCAGCCCTGAAGCTGATCGTCCCACGTGAAGTTGCCAGGCGCGAAGTCCGGGAACACCTCGGGCAGGGATTGCTCGTACTGGTCGGGGATGGTGCGGTCGGGAAAAATCATGAAGTAGTCGCGATACTTCTGCTCGCCGGCACGGGCGCGCTCCGCCCACTCATGCTCTTTGGCGACGTGGTTTAGGACGAGGTCGACGACCAGAGAGATGCCGCGGCCGCGCAGGTCGCGGGCGAGCGTCGCGAGGTCGGACATCGTGCCGAGGTCGCTGCGGACAGATCGGTAGTCGGCTACGGCGTACCCGCCGTCGTTGGCGCCCTCGCGCGGTTGGAGCAACGGCATCAGGTGCAGGTAGCTCACGCCGAGGTCGCCCAGGTAGTCAAGATGGTCGGAGATCCCGGCCAGAGTGCCTGCGAATCGGTCTGCGTAGCAGACGTAGCCGGTCATGCTGGGTCGCTGCAGCCAGTCGGGGCGCAGCAGCCGCGACTCGTCCAGGCGCCGCAGGTCCTCGGGGCGCCGTTCCATCGTGCGTTTCAGCAGTTCCCGGACCCGGCCGGGCAGTTCCGGAGCATCGGGATAGACCCGGCCCAAGGCGTCCGCAAGCTCCGCGCCGTAGCGCTCCCACCTGAGATCCAGGACGACATCAACAAGGCTCATGCGCGAAGGATAGTTCGCCCCAACCAACGGTGGGCCGAAGGCGGCAAAACAGTTACCGTTCGATCCAGGGCACCTCTAGGTCTACCGCAGCGTCGGCGCTCTCGAACCGAGACCAGGCCTCTGCCGCCCCCGGGGCCAGGAGGTCCTTGGGGCACCGCGCGATCAAGTCTCGCAACTCCAGCTTCGCACTACCCAGTTCCAGGATGCGACGCCGGTCGTCACGCTCAGCCAGCCAGGCCTCCTCAAGCCGCAGGCACCGCAGGCGCTGCTCGATGACCCGCCTGGCAAGGACGGCCTCCCTGGGCGCCGCCTCGGATGTGACTACCGCGGCCCGCGAATAGCCGTGATCGTGGAAGAGCCGCAACAGCGCCGGATCGACTGTCATGGCGTCATGCACGTTGACTTCGGGTGCGATGACGATGGCACCGACCGAGTGGGCATAGGCATGCTCGTCACGACCGGACTCGTCCATCAGGATTTCGGTGGCGCGCATGACGACCTGGAAGATGTCCGCACCTGCCATGGAGCTTCGCGGCGGCACCCCGTCGTTCTGCGAGGACACGACATAGGTGCGACCTGCCCCAAGGTGCCCGATCGCCATCTCGGCCGGTAGGTTTTCGCGGGCGCCGCCGTCGACATAGGTCTCGGCGCCCACTGGGACGGGGCGGAACACCCCCGGCAGCGCACACGAGGCTAGGACGCCTCTGGTCAGGGAGTGGGGGCCGGCGTCGATGACACGGTCGGCACGGTCGACGAGTGCACCGTCCTGCCGCATGAAGTGGAGGCGCCCGGTCTCCAGGGCAACCATCGCGATCCGCAGCTCAATGCCCGACGCAGCGACGCGGGCAGGGTCAAACGTCGCTGGTTCCAGGAGCTTGCCGAGCACCGGGCCCGGCCGATACATGGACCGCGATTGCTCCAACCCGGCGCGGGCCGCGACAAGATCGCCGCCGAGTTTGGGCAGGCGACCGAGGTTCCCGGCGAGCTGCGCCATGAGGCCGAGCGACAGGTCGGCACGCGGCTCCTCATCGGGGGTCAGCGCCTCCTCGACAGGGTCCTCCTCGACCTCGGGTTCGGGGCGGCGACGGCGTAATGACAGCCACGACCGCTGCGGTGGCTCCGAGGGCTTGGCACTTTGGCCGACGAGTTCCAGCCAGGCAGGAGCCTCCGTAAGGATGCGTGCCAGCCACGGCCTAGGCGTAAACATGTCCTCCGGGCTCCGCATGCCCAGCCACAGCTCACTGAGGCGGTTCAGGAATCCGCGCTGCCCGTCGGCGTCGGCGTACTGGGCCAGGCCAGAGGCGAGGATCGCCCCAGCGGATGTGCCGACAAAAACCTTCGGGGTGAAATCCTGATCATGCTCGTAGAGGTATGTCAGGGCGCCGATCTGGAAGCTAGCGCGCGAGCCACCGCCGGACAGGACGCAGGCGGTGGTAGCCGCCTCGGGCTCGCGATCGAAGAAC
This sequence comes from uncultured Propionibacteriaceae bacterium, assembly GCA_945875065.1. Classification (GTDB taxonomy): domain Bacteria; phylum Actinomycetota; class Actinomycetes; order Propionibacteriales; family Propionibacteriaceae; genus Arachnia. Next base: position 29,224 of record CAMCJC010000001.1, read on the forward strand.
GGAAGCCCGAACCACCCTCTGCCAGCCATAGTCGCAGTCTAAGACCTTGTCCGAGGCAAACCGCTCTGTGGTTCACCCTGAACCTGAAGTGCCGCTTGAGGTCAATCTCACGATGCCCGGACGTCGTCGTCAACACCCCACCCTGGCCAGAAGTTACGTTTCTGTCACCCGAAAGTACGACGGAATCAAAACCCTGTGGGGCGGGGCCGAGAGTCGAAGCGGGCCTCGAACTACATCGGTGTGATTAACGAAGGTATAGGAATGCGAATCGACGACGGCCTCTCCTTTGCCTCAGCGCTTCTGGCTTGTAGGACGCCTTTGACGTTCCTAGCCTCAAACGGTCGGTGAGGCTGGGGGTTCCACGACCCTGGGGAAGCAGCCCACCGGCACTGAAAGACAATTCGGAGGAATCGTGAAACGGATCGTGCAAACCAGGCGAGCGGTGCTAACCGCTGGCGTGGCCGCAGGCATCCTGCAGACGGTGGGCTCCCTAGCATTTGTGCGCGGGGCCGACGCCGCCGCGACGGCCGTGCTAGCAACCACCACCGTCAACGTCCGGAAGGGGCCGGGCACCCGCTACGAAAAGATCGGCAGGCTACGCAAAGGCGACCGCGTTGGCTTCCTCGGTGCCGAGGGCAACTGGACGAAGGTCGAATACAAAGGAAAGCCCGGATACGTCTACTCGAAGTACCTCACGGATGAAGGCGGCAGCTCATCGGGTGGTGGTTCGGCGAAGGGCACCGTGTATGTCACCGAGAATCTCAACCTGCGTACTAAACCGAGCCTGTCCGCCACGATCCGCACCGTCGCTTCGAAGGGCACCAGGCTTGGGTCAACCGGCCAAACCAGTGGCCAGTTCACACAAGTCATCTGGAACAACCAGACGCTATGGGGTGCGACCCGCTACCTGAGCAGCGAACCCGCATCCGACGGCACCCCGACCGCGACCAAGAAGATGCGCGCCACTGCGGATCTGATGATCCGCACAACGCCCGATCGCAACTACAAGTCGCTGGGAGACGTCCCCAAAGGCACCATCCTCGATTGCACTGACACCGTCACCAACGGCATGCAGCAGGCCTTGTGGCAGGGCAATGCGCGGTGGTTCAACGCCAAATACCTCAAGGCGGTGAATGGCTCCGCAAGCCCGGCACCGGACGGCGGCGGCTCTACCACCACCAAGTTCGCCACAGCGGAACTGAACGTCTGGATTTCGGCGACCGGCAGCAAGTTCTCCGGCACGATCGCCAAGGGCAGCGAAGTGCAGGTGACCGGCACCGTCACCTCGGGCCGGGCTCAGATCATCCACAACGGAGCGACGCGCTGGGTCACGGCCCGCTACGTCAGTGCCTCTGCGCCGGCGAGCGGCGGCGGGGACGGTGGATCGCTCAACCGCGGCTGGTCCAGCGGCCTGGATAAGACGAATGCGAACGTGAAAAAGATCGTCCGTCACGTGTGGGCCAACATGACGCAGATCAAGACGATGTATGGCTGGCGCCGCGACGTAACCCCGGATCATCCCGCGGGGCGCGCAGTGGACATCATGATCCCGAACTACCGCTCCAACAAAGCGCTGGGTCAGGAGATCGCCGAGTACTTCAAAGCGAATCACAGCGAGTTCCGGATCCACTACATCATCTGGAATCAGAAGATCTGGAATGTCTCCCGCAGCAAGGAAGGCTGGCGGGCCATGGCCAGTCGCGGCAGCGACACCGCCAACCACAAGGACCACGTGCACATCACGTGTTACGACAACTAGCAATTTGGCCCGGGGGTTTCCCCGGGCCGTTTGTGTTTAGGACGTGACGTCGACGACGCCGATGGCGCCGCGCTCGGCGTCGAGGAATGCGTGATCGACGACCGTGTAATGACCAGCCTCGGGGAACGTGAGTTCGACGAAGCCGCCTTGGGCCGCTTCAAGCCCGAGGGCCTGCGATCCACCCCCGGTGTGCCCGAAGGCATCGACACGATCCTTGAGCTGGTAGCCACCCTCGAAATAGACGGTGTCGAACTGAGCGCCGACGATGTGGAAGCTGGTGCTGAGGTTCGGCCCTACGGCTAGGACCCAGAACCGGACCTTCTCGCCCACCTTCGCTCGGAACGGCTGTTGCACGTACTGGAAGGCGACGCCGTTGAATGTCGCGTAGTCCGGTTCCAGTGTCTGGGCGCCAGCGGAGTCGACGTCTGCCGCCGTGTCTGCGCTGCCACCGGTCCCGTCGGCGACATAAGCCTCGGAAGCGACGACGACGTACTCCCGATCGACCTGCGGTAGCCCTTCCTTCGGCTCGACGATCACGGCGCCGTGCATACCGGCGGCAATGTGAGACGAGATTGGCGCGGTGCCGCAGTGGTACATCCAAATGCCTGCGCGCTCGGCGGTGAACCGGTAGACGAGTGACTCGCCTGGCGCGATCGTGCGCATCGGCCCGTCGGGCGCGAGATTGCTGGCGTGGAAATCAATCGAGTGCCCGATCGACCCGTCATTGATGAGCGTGATCTCGAACACGTCTCCGACGCGCCCCCGCAGCGTGGGGCCGACCGGGCCGCCGTTGAACGTCCACCGCCGCTGCCACACCCCTGGTGCGACCTCCAACGGTACCTCCTTCACGCGCATCTCGACGCGGTGCACGGTATCGTCGACCGGCTTCGGGGCCACCGGGTCGACGGTGGTCTGGAGGGTGGCGGAGTCTGCCTGGGCCGGCGCGTGACCGTGTCCGGCCGGTGCCGCGCCATCCCCAGAGACCTTGAGTGTGAACGTCATGCCCGCCTGGTGGTGTCCGACGACGGTGCACCAGCCCTCGGCGCTTTCCCCGACGATGCCCAGATCCAGCTCGGCGTTCTCGCCGACCGCAAGGCGCGGCGTGGTTTGCCCGAGGAGAGTTAGATCATGGACGGTCTTGGAGTCAGCGTTGCTGAGCTCAATGACGACGCGATCGCCCGCCGCGACCTCAGCCGCATCCGGCACGAACCGCATGTCCTGCGCGGTGACCTGGACACGGACTGTGTTTCCCGTCGGCGTCACCTGCTTTCCGCCAGCGGAGCCGCCGACGGCCAACGGATCGAGGCCGACGCCGATCGTGACCGCGACCGTTAAGGCCATTACCCCCGCCAGGAACCCGGATGCGGTCATCGCCGAAGGGCGCTCAGCAACCTTGACAGGCTTGGCGGCCTCGCCCTCGGCCGCGATCGCCTTACGCTCGGCGATGGCCGCCCTGATTCCCTTGATCATCAGGGGCAAGAACAGTCCAGCCGAGGCGACGCCGACCGTCGCGGATGCCCCTTTCACCAGAGCTGGTGTGGGTGTGAGGACTAGCAGGAGGGCGCCATTGA
>CAMCJC010000002.1 GCA_945875065.1 uncultured Propionibacteriaceae bacterium
GGGAGTGAATGCGAATGCCGAACTCGGCCGCGTTCTTGCGCAAGGTCTCAACCTGAGTGCGAGAGACCGGGTCGGCGATAGGTGCGAGAATGTTGAGCGTGGGTGTGTTGTGGTCCTCGGTGGCCAGGGTCAGGTCCGGGCGCCTGACCTTACGGCCGTTCATTCGGAGGCCCTCGAAGGCCTGGGGGCTGGTGACCTCATGCACGAGGTGGAGGTCGATGTACAGCAGGTCCGGCTCCCCTTCGGCTGAACGCACAACGTGCGCCTCCCAAACCTTCTCCGCGAGGGTTTTACCCATGTTCTTTGATCCTTCTAGGAGTTCGTGGGCCACAACCTTGCACCGCGGGGAGGATCCTCGGTTGCATGTCCAACATGCGAAACGGTAATCTCGCATTATGGATGACGGAAGCGGAGTTGGTGTTCTTGACAAGGCGGCTGCGGTCCTGTCTGCCCTCGAGACAAGCCCTTTAACCCTTGCAGGCTTAGTCACTGCGACCGGTCTTGCCCGACCCACGGCGCACCGCCTCGCCGTAGCCCTTGAGCATCACCGATTCGTGGGTCGCGACCTCCAGGGTCGCTTCACCTTAGGGACTCGGTTGGTGGAGTTAGCTGGTTCAGCGGCTGAAGATCCGTTGCTCACCACCGCCGGCCCCATCCTCACCCGGTTACGTGATATCACCGGCGAGTCGGCTCAGCTCTTTCACCGGCAGGGTGATGTGCGCATCTGTTCGGCGGCCGTGGAGCGCCCATCGGGTCTGCGTGACACGGTGCCGCTTGGGGCGCAGCTCTAGATGACGGCCGGGTCCGCCGCACAGGTGTTGCTGGCATGGGAGGAGCCCGACCGCTTGCCCCGTCTGCTGGAGCAAGCGGTCTTCACCGTCGCGGGTCTTCAGCAAGTGCGTCGCCGGGGCTGGGCGCAGTCCGTGGGCGAGCGGGAGCCGGGAGTGGCCTCGGTCTCGGCGCCGGTCCTGTCTCCGACCGGGCGGATCATCGCCGCGGTCAGCGTGTCTGGCCCCATTGAGCGCCTGACCCGCCACCCGGGCCGCCTGCATGCGCCCGCGGTCATGGCAGCAGCCGAGCGACTTAGCGAGGTACTGCGCCGGACCAGCGGCAACTGACAATAAAGCGATCGCCTGGTCAACACTTGGTTGACCAGGCGATCCGCACCGGTAGCCCCGACGGGATTTGAACCCGCGCTACCGCCTTGAGAGGGCGGCGTGCTAGGCCGCTACACAACGGGGCCGTGCAGTGGTGGTTAGGCCGTGGCCTTTCCGCAGGGGTACCTGGACTCGAACCAAGACTAACTGAACCAGAATCAGTCGGGCTGCCAATTACCCCATACCCCTTCGTGCTCTCGCGAGCACGGAGCGAAACTCTACTGCGTTATCGCCCGGCAGCGCAAATCAGGCCTTTCTTAGCCTCGAGGCCCTAGTCGGACGTGGTTCCGGCGGGTATCGTCGTCGCTAGGTTCATGCGTTTGGCGAGAACGTAGGCAAGTACCGCCGTCAAACCAAACCCGACCAAGGCACTGACCGCGGAGGTCCAGGTAATCGACCGAACAGCCGCGGTCGCGGCCACTCCCCCAGTGAACAGCGCGTACCCGTAGGCCATGAGGTTGTTGACTATGTGGGTGGCGATGCTGGCCTCCAGCCCGCCGGTGGTGACGACGAGCATCCCGGCGATCAGGCCAAAGCCAAGGCGGTGCGCGAACAGCGCCGGGTTCTGGACGCCGTGGAAAACAGCGAAGGTCAGCGACGCCCCCACGACCCCCGCCCACGAATTGCCGAACATCGACCCGAGGGTTTGCTGCAAATAGCCCCGGAAGAAAATCTCCTCGGCCGCGGCCTGCAGCGGCGAGCAGATAACGATGATCGGCACGTAGGCGTACCAGTCGCTCTGGAGCGCTTGCCAGGGCATGTTGCGGGCTTCCGGCCCAACCCACAGCACGGCGTTGACCACGACGACCGCCAAGAACAGGCAGGCTATCAGGTAGCGCCACCTGGTCCCGGGTTGCACGGACGCCAGCCACTTGATCTGCGTGCCATGGAGGTAGCGCAGCAGCACCACGCTCACGACCGCGGCAAAGATGATGCCCAGGTGGGCGGCGAAAACCCCTTCCGGGTAGTGGTAGGCCAGTGCATCGGCGAAGTACTCCCGCAGCACGGGCGGCCGCCGGAAGACCGCGGCCAGCGCCAGGATCGCCTGCGCGACCAGGCCGGGGAGGATCAGGAACCCCAGCACACCGGTCAGGGTGCCGACGACCAGCTGGACCAGGGGCTGGCCGGCGAGGACGAGCGGGTACTTGACGCCAGTCATGCTCCGGCGATCGGGTTGCTGAGTGACCCGAGGCCGTCAATCGAGACGGTGACGACGTCGCCATCGTTCATGGGCCCGATGCCGGCCGGTGTGCCGGTGAGGATCACGTCCCCGGGCAGGAGCGTGCAGAACGAAGACGCGTAGGTCACGAGGTCGACGATGCCGCGCGCCATCTGAGAAGTGTTGCCATCCTGCCGCACCTCGTCGCCGAGTCTGGTCTCGATACGCAGGTGCTGCGCCTCGGCGATGGTGAGGTGCGTGTTGATCCACGGCCCCAGGGGACAGAACGTGTCGGCTCCCTTGGCTCGGGACCACTGCTCGCGCTGCCAGTCGCGGGCCGTCACGTCGTTGGCGATCGTGTATCCGAAGATCACCTCCGCGACGCGCTCAGACGGCACCTGCTTGCAGATGCGTCCGATCACCACCGCGAGCTCCCCCTCGTAGTGCAGATCCTCACACCCCGGGGGGCGGACGATCGCCTCACCAGGCCCGATCACGCACGTGTTCGGTTTGAAGAACAAGATGGGCTCGGCGGGCACCTCGCCGCCGAGCTCGGCCGCATGGGCGGCATAATTCTTGGCGACCGCGACGATCTTGCTCCGCGGGATCACGGGCGCCAGCAGGCGCACGTCGGCTAGGTCGAAGCGTTCGCCCGTGTAATTGACGGGTACCCCGGCGAGGGGGTCGCCTGTGATGACAGCGATGGTCTCGGGGTGCTCGCCGCCGTCGACCTCAAGTTCGATGATGCCGTAGGCGGGGTCGCTACCGGGAGCGGCGAAACGGGCTATGCGCATGACGCTCAGCCTAGCTGGCCGACAGGTGGGTGATGATCCCGTAGCAGATCGAGTCGAACAATGCCTCCCAGGAGGCCTCGATGACGTTCGTGCCAACACCGACGGTCGTCCACGTGTGGTCACGCCAGGAAGTGTCGATCAAGGTGCGGACAATCGCGTCAGTGCCGTGGCCCTCGTCGAGGATCCGCACACGGTAGTCAGTGAGCTCGAACTCCCCGACCTCTGGGAACGCCGACGCGACCGCCTCACGCAGGGCGGCGTCGAGCGCGTTGAGCGGGCCGTTGCCCTCCCCTACCACCATCCGTCGCTCCCCCTTCGCGGTGAGCTTTACGGTGGCCTCAGTGATGCTGATACCGTCACGCTCCTCGGTGAATACGCGCCAGGAGTGGACCTGAATCGGCTGTTCCAGTACCCCGAGTTCGTGCCGCAGCAGCATCTCGAAGCTGGCATCGGAGGCCTCGTAGGAGTAGCCCTGCGCCTCCTTGGCCTTGACGCGCGCGGTGACGCGCGCGGCGAAATCGCGGTCCGTTAGGTCGAATCCGAGCTGTTCGCCCTTGATCTGGATATTCGCCCGGCCGGCCATGTCGGAGATCAGCATGCGCATGTCGTTGCCGACCTGGGCCGGGTCGATGTGCTGGTAAAGGTTGGCGTCAACCTTCACAGCTGAGGCGTGAAGCCCGCCCTTGTGCGCGAAGGCTGAGTGTCCGACATAGGGCATCCGGCCAAGCAACGGCTGGTGGGCGACCAAGGCGATGGCGTGGGCGACACGGGTCAACTCGCCCAATCTCCCGGGCGGCAGGATCTGCCAGCCGAACTTCAGTTCGAGGTTCGGAATCAAAGAGGCGAGGTCGGCATTGCCGGTTCGCTCGCCGTATCCGTTGAACGTGCCCTGGACGTGCATGGCACCGGCCTCGACGGCTGCGAGGGTGTTCGCAACTGCGCAGCCGGTGTCGTTGTGGCAGTGGATACCGAGGTTGGCGCCGGTCTCGGCGGCCTCGGAGACGATATCACCCATCCACGACGGCAGCATCCCGCCGTTGGTGTCACACAGCACCACGACCTCGGCCCCCGCCTCGGTCGCGGCACGCACCACCTCGATCGCGTACCGGGGGTTGGAACGGTGCCCGTCGAAGAAGTGCTCGCAGTCGACGAAAACCCGGCGTCCCTCGGCCACGAGGTGGGTGACCGTGTCCGTGACCATCGCGAGGTTCTCCTCTAGGGAGGTCCGCAGCGCGCGCGTGACGTGCTCGTCGTGGCTCTTCGCGACCAGGCAGATGTGCTCGGTTTCAGCCGCGAGTAGGGCCTGCACGAGAGGATCGGTTGCCGCTTTGCCATCGGGCTTGCGGGTCGCGCCGAAGGCGACCAGCTGCGAGTGACGCAACTCCAGCGCTCGGGCCTTCACGAAGAACTCGGTGTCAGCGGGATTGGCGCCTGGCCAACCGCCTTCGATGAACGTGACGCCGAGTTCGTCGAGATAGCCGGCGATCTTCAGCTTGTCCTTGACGCTGAGGTTGATGCCTTCCTGTTGCCCGCCGTCGCGCAAGCTGGTATCCAGAACGTGGAACTCCTCGGGGCGCGGCGGGGTCGGGGGCATGAGGCTCTCCTTAGGGTGAGGTGCGCTCTGGTGTTCGGGTCACCCTAGGGGGATGTCTCGCGTGTTGGAAGGGGCTCAGCCACTATCTGAGACAAGCTCTAGGGTTCCCGCCATGGCAAAACAGCGGTTGGCGGTCATCGGAGGGGACGGCATCGGGCCGGAGGTGACGGCCGAGGCGCTAAAGGTGCTGCGGGCCGTTGCCGGCGCGGACGCCTTCGAGGAGATTCACTACGATCTAGGCGCGGAGCGGTGGCAGCGCACCGGCGAGGTCCTCCCAGACTCGGTGCTGGAGGAACTGGCCGGCGTCGATGCGATCATGCTCGGCGCGGTCGGGGCGGCGCCCGGTTCCAAGGCGATCCCGTCCGGGCTGCTGGAGCGCGGCCTGCTGCTGAAGCTGCGGTTCGCATTCGATCACGGCGTGAACCTGCGGCCTTCCCGTCTGTACCCGGGCGTCACCACCCCCCTATCGCAGGAAGTGGTCTCTACCGGCGAAGTTGACTTCGTGGTGGTCCGTGAGGGCACCGAGGGCCTGTACTGCGGCAACGGCGGCGCGGTACGTATCGGCACTCCGCAGGAGCTGGCGACGGAGGTGTCGGTCAACACGGCCTTCGGCGTCGAGCGCGTCGTGCGTGACGCCTTCGCTCGCGCCCGGGCACGCCGGGGCAAGCTGACGCTGCTTCACAAGCACAACGTCCTCGTCAACGCCGGCGGGCTGTGGAACCGGATTTTCGCCGAGGTCGGCGAGGAGTTCCCGGACGTGGAGCGCGACTACCTCCACATCGACGCTGCGATGATCGCGATGGTCGTCGACCCGAGCCGGTTCGACGTGATCGTCACCGACAACCTGTTCGGGGACATCGTGACCGACCTAGCGGCGGCGGTGACCGGCGGCATCGGTCTGGCCGCGTCCGCCAACATCAACACCTCCGGCGAGTTCCCTTCGATGTTCGAACCCGTACACGGCTCCGCCCCGGATATCGCTGGGCAGGGCGTCGCCGACCCGACCGCGGCGATCAGCTCGGCGGCGCTCCTCTTGGCGCACCTGGGGCAAAGCGGGCTAGCTCGTCGCATCGACGACGCGGTCACCGCGGACCTCGCGACCCGGACGGCCGGTCCAGTCAGGACGGTCGAGGTTGGCGATCGTCTCGCCGCCGCCGTCTCTTGATCCGGCGCTAGAAACGAAATAGGGCCCCGCTGGTTCGCCGGGCCCTATTTCGTCGAGTTCACTCAGGAACGGCCTCTCCCTTGACGGTTTGGCCTGCGACCTGACCCTTGGTGGTGCGCGCCTTCAGCATGTCGAGCAGGTCGATACCAGTGGTGTTCTTGATCATCTCGACGGTCTGAAGGACGTTGTCGTTTACCTGACGCGGCAGCGCGGCGGCCCCGTCGGTGGAAACGACGGTCAGCTTGTCGATCGAGCCCATCGGTGCGGCGACCTTCTCGGCGACCTGCGGCAGGACCTCGACCAGCATCTGGAGGACGGCGGCCTCGTTGTAGTTGGCGAAGGCGGCGGCGCGCTTGTCCATCGCCTCGGCCTCGGCCTTGCCGATCGCTAGGACGGCGGCTGCCTTGGCCTCACCCTCAGCGCGGGTCGCGTCGGCCTCGGCAACACGGCGAGCCTTCTCGGCCTCGCCTCGCCGGGCTCCCTCGATAGCCTCAGCCTCGGCCAAGGCGGCGCGACGCAGCTTCTCACCCTCACCGGTGAGGCGGGCGGTCTCGGCCTCCGCCTCGGCCTGGGCGATCGCGGCGGCCTTGCGCGCCTCAGCCTCGAAGATCTCCGAGTTCCGGCGTGCCTGGGCCTGGGTCTCGGTCTCGTACCGGCGGGCGTCCGCGGGTTTGCGGACCTCGGTGTCGAGCTGCCGGTCCTTCAGGGCGGCCTGCCGGACAGCGACCTTCTCCTGCTCGGCGAGGATCGCCTGGTCACGATCGGCCTGCGCGAGCGGTCCGGAAGCGGCGGCCTGGGCCTTCGCAGCATCGGTCTCGGCCTTGATCTCGGCCTCCTTCAGCACCAGAGCACGCTCGGAGATCGCGATCTCCTGCTCGGCCGCGATGCGGGCCTGCTCGGCCTCGCGCCGGGCCTCGGCCTCGGCGATCGCCGCGATCTGGCCCACCTTGGCCGATTCGGGACGTCCCAGATCGGACAGGTAGCTGCCGTCATCGGTGATGTCTTGGATCTGGAAGGTGTCGAGCACCAGGCCCTGACCGGTCAGGGAAGCCTCGGACTCATCGGCGACGCGCTGGGCGAACGCGGCGCGGTCGCGGATGATCTGCTCGACGGATAGGCCTCCGACGATGGAACGCAGGGCACCGGCGAGGGTCTCCTGCGTGAATGTCTCAATCTCCTCCTGCTGCATCAGGAAACGCTGGGCGGCGGCTCGGATGGAGTCCTCGTTGCCGCCGACCTTGACGATGGCGACGCCGTCGAGGTTCAGCTTGATGCCCTGACCGGAAACGGCGTTGCGGATCTGAACCATGATGCGGCGGCTGGACAGGTCCAGCACGTGGAGGCGTTGGATGAGCGGAATGACGAACACGCCGCCGCCCATGATGACCTTCTGACCCGACAGGTCGGTGGAGACGACGCCCGTCTCGGGGTTGGTGACGGCCTTACCCTTCTGGCCGGTGATGATGTACGCCTCGTTTGGGCGCGCCACCCGGTAGCGGCTGGCGATCAGCCAGACGACTAGCACCGCCAGGAGGATGGCACCTCCGATCCCGGTGAGCAGCTGATCAAAGCCTGGCATTGAGTGTCCCTTTCTATTGTGCGTTGAGTTCGCCGGCGATCGGTCTGACTTCGACCGCCGTCGGCGAGACGATCGCGGAGACCCACACCGGGGTGCCCGCGGGTATCGGCAGCGGCGCCGTTGCGGCCCGCTTGTCGTGGAACCCGAGGATCCGAACTTCCCCGTAACCCTCTCCGGGGATGTCGGTGACCACGCGCGCCTCGGCACCGATGAGGGCGTCGTTGCGGACGGTGGCCCCGGATTCCATTCGCTTCAGCCCACGCGTCAGCGAAATCGCCCCCCAAGCAGCAAGGGTCCCACATACCAGGCCCACTGGCAGGGTGACCCAGATGGCCCCGCTGAACGCTGACGCTGCGTAGCCGCCGAAGCCGAGGGCCCCGACGAACGCGGCTATCGCGGACAGTGAGAAAAACTCGGAATCTAGCGCATCGAAGTGGAACGCGGCGTCGAAGAAGTCGCCGAGCACGAGGGAGACGGCCAAGAACACTGCGCCGGCGATTCCCAACGCCAGGAAGACAGACATCTCAAGGGCCTCCTACACGCAGTGCGAACGCTGTTCAGCGTAGCAACTGGGAGGCACTCGCAGCACCCGTCCCTCCGGACACCTGGATTGCCGAATCTCCGACGAACGCGTAGGCTGCTTCCTAGCAGTGGGCAGCCGCCCACCCGAACAGGGTTGTTTCTCTTCTTCGAGGCAAGACCTGGGACGTATCGTCCAGGGTCTTTTTTGTTCCCTGAGGACCGATAGAAGGACCGACATGGCCGTTGACTTCGCATCCCTCGCCGAAAACATCGTTGCAGCGGTAGGGGGAGTCCCCAACATCAAGGACGCGCGCCACTGCGCGACGCGTCTGCGTTTCGAACTCGCCGACGCCGGCTTGGCCGACGAGGCGGCCGTCAAGCAGCTCGCCGGGGTGATCTCCGTCGTGCGTGCCGGGGGCCAGTTCCAGGTGGTGATCGGCAACGACGTCCCGCACGTGTACGCACGCGTCAGCGAGCTCGTGGAGGGCGCGGAATCCCCGAAGACTGACGGGGGCGGCGGCCGGAAGTCTATTCTGGATCGGTTCATCGAGCTGGTCTCCGGCATCATGCACCCCATCCTGTGGCCGCTAGCCGGCGCGGGCCTGTACAAGGCGTTCCTGTCGCTAGTCGTCACGCTCGGCTGGTTGCGACGAGAATCCACCGAGTACATCGTCATGAACGCGGCCTCGGACTCGATCATCAACTTCCTTCCCATCGTCATCGCCATCCCGGCGGCCAAGATATTCAAGGCCAACCAGTACACCGCGATGGCCGTCGCCGGCGCGCTCGTCTACCCCGACATCATCGCCCTCGACTCGGTGACGGAGCCATTGACCTTCTTCGGTATCCCCCTGGTGATGATGAGCTACGTCAGCTCCCTGCTGCCGATCATCGTCGCCGTGTGGCTCCAGGGGTATCTCGAGCGCTTCCTGACCAGAGTCCTGCCCGGGGTCATCCGCAACTTCGCGGTCCCGCTGCTGGTCCTGCTGCTGCTCGTCCCCTTCGTGCTGCTCACCATCGGCCCGCTGACCACGATCATCGCGACGTACCTCGGGGACGCTGTCAACGGTTTGTTCACCACCCTCCCTTGGCTCGCGGGCGCCATCATGGGTGGTTTCTGGCAGGTGTTTGTCATCTTCGGCCTGCACTGGGGCTTCGTCCCGATCATGCTGTCCCAGTTGGACACCGCCGGGTTCACCCTCCTGACCGGCCCACTGCTCGGCGCCGTCATGGCACAGGCCGCGTCGACCCTGGCCGTCATGATCCGAACCAAGGACCCCGAGACCAGGAAGCTCGCCGGCCCGGCCGCCCTGTCGGGGTTTCTCGCGGGCATCACTGAGCCGGCCATCTACGGCGTGAACCTCCCCCGCAAACTGCCGTTCTACTTCGGCATCGCCGGTGGTGCCATCGGCGGCATCGTCGCCGGCCTAGCCGGGGGCCGCACCACGGCCTTCGTGTTCCCGTCCCTGGTCGGTATCCCCGCCTACCTGGACACCCCCAACTTGGTGCTGATGTTCATCGGCGCCCTCATCGCGGTGATCATCGCCTTCCTCGGGACCCTCTTCTGGGGCGTCAAGGACACACCACCTGCGGAAGCGGCCGACGAGTCGTCGAGCAGGGCTGCTGCGGTCACCTCGACGATCCTCCTGACACCGGTTCCCGGCCAGGTGGTGGCGCTCGCCGAGGTGCCGGACCCGGTCTTCTCCTCCGGCTCCATGGGTGAGGGGGTGGGCATCGTCCCCTCGTCATCCACGATCGTGGCCCCCGCCGACGGCACCCTGGCCGTCGCCATGGGCACCGGGCACGCCTACGGCATCGTTACCGACGACGGCATCGAGCTGCTGGTACATATTGGAGTCGACACCGTCAATATGGGGGGCGAGGGCTTCACATCCAGGGTCTCCAAGGGGGACCGAGTCGCCGCCGGGCAGGTGCTGGCCGAGGTCGATCTGGCCGCGATCGAGGCCGCCGGCCACCCCACCACGACCATCCTCATCGTCACCAACACCGCCGACTGCAAGGCCGTCACCCCCACCACAGCACCCGCCATCGACGTCGGCGAAACCGCCGTCACCGTCACCCGATGAAAGGACACCCCATGACCGCGACGTTCCCCGACCACTTCTACTGGGGCGGTGCCGTTGCCGCCAATCAATTGGAGGGCGCCTACCTGGACGACGGAAAGCTCCCCTCGATCCAGGACGTCATGCCGAAGGGCATCATGGCGCCCCCCACCAAGGAACCGACCCCCGACAACCTCAAGCTGGTGGGCATCGACTTCTACCACCGCTTCGAGGAGGATCTCGACCTGTTCGCCGAGATGGGTTTCACGATGTTCCGTTTCTCCGTCGCGTGGAGCCGAATCTTCCCCAACGGCGACGAGGAAACCCCGAACGAGGCGGGTCTGGTCTTCTACGACCGTCTCATCGATGCTTGCCTGGCCCGAGGCATGGAGCCGATGATCACCATCAGCCATTACGAGACGCCGCTCCACCTGGCCCGAACGTACGACGGCTGGGTCGATCGGCGCATGATCGGTTTCTACGAACGCTACGCGCGGGTCCTGTTCGAACGCTACGGTGACCGCGTCAAGTACTGGCTGACCTTCAACGAGATCAACGCCGTGCTGCACGAACCCCTCCTCGCGGGGGGCATCTGGACCTCCAAAGATCAGCTCACGCCCCAGGACCTGTACCAAGCGATCCACCACGAACTCGTCGCCTCCGCATCGGTCACCCGGATGGCGCACCAGATCAATCCCGATCTTCAGGTCGGCTGCATGATCATCGCCATCCCCGCCTACCCCCTCACCCCGGACCCGGCCGATGTGTGGAAGGCGAAGTCCACCGAGCGTGAGTCGCTAGCCTTCGCCGACATCCATTGCCGAGGCGCCTATCCCGGCTACCTCCTGAGGCACCTCCGGGAGATCGGTGTGACCCTGGAGATCAGCGACGAGGACCGCGATACGCTCACCCACACGGTCGACTTCGTGTCGTTCAGCTATTACATGAGCGTCTGCGCCACCACGGACCCCGGCGTCGAGAAGGGGGAAGGAAACATCATGGGTGGGGTCCCCAACCCGACGCTGCCCAGTTCGGAGTGGGGATGGCAGATAGATCCCACGGGGCTGAGGATCATCCTGAACGACTTCTGGGACCGTTGGGGCAAACCGCTGTTCATCGTCGAGAACGGGCTCGGGGCCCGCGACGAACTGGTCGAGGTCGACGGGAACTTGACGGTCGTCGATGACTACCGCATCGACTACCTCAGGTCCCACCTCACTGCGGCCCGGGAGGCCGTAGCCGACGGTGTCGACCTGCGAGGGTACACGTGGTGGGGACCCATTGACGTGGTGAGCGCCTCGACGGCACAGTTGTCCAAGAGGTACGGATTCGTCTACGTGGACCGCAATGACGACGGGACCGGCACGCTGGAGCGCCACCGCAAGAAGTCGTTCGGTGCCTACCGCGACATCATCGCCAGCAACGGCGCCGACCTCGGCTGAGTATCGCCGACGTCCAGGGGAGCACCGCATGCGAGTCGTCGCCGTGTTCAACAACAACGTGGTGCTCGCCCTGGACGAGCTGGGGCGGGAGGTGGTTCTGACTGGTCGGGGTGTCGGATTCAAGACCCGTCCCGGCGACGACGTGGCACGCGAGCGAGTGGCACGTCAGTTCGTCCCAGTCACGAACGCCCCGACGGTCGCGAAAGTCCTGGCCGACATCCCACCCGAGGAACTCACCCTGGTCACGGAGCTATTCGGGGATGCGGTCCGGGAACTCGGCAGTCCCCTCCCCGCCCTGTCGGTGGTGGCCGCCGCCGACCATGTCCACCACGCCATCGAACGCACCCGCCGAGGCGTGCACCTGGCGCATCCGCTCCGGGCGGAGGTGGCATACCTCCATCCGCGTGAACTCGCCGTCGCGGAGCACCTGCTGGACCGCCTCAACGCGCGGCTGGACGTCGAATTGGCGCCCGGCGAGGCGTACGCCCTGGCCATGCACCTAGTCCACGCGTGCTCCGGCTCCGCGGCCATGGAGGAGACGTTCCAGCATTCCGCGCTCATCCGGCAGGTCTTCGACCTGATCTCCGCGGCGCTCGGTCCCACCTTTCAACCCGATTCCATCGACGCGGCCCGCTTCGCCACGCACCTTCGCTACTTCTTCGTCCGGGATGTCCAAGGGTGTCAGCACGCGGGGCAGGCGGGCGGCCTAGCGGAGCTCATCGCCGCCCAGGACCCGGCTGCCCACCAGGTCGCCCAGCGCATCCGCGCCCTGCTGGAACTGCGCCTGGGCCACCCGATCTCAGATGACGAGGTGGCCTACCTGAGCATCCACGTCGCCAGACTAAACTCGGCCGCCCACTCCTCATCGCCGGTGGAGACGGATGGCTGATGCACCGTCAAGGATCACTGCGGAGGTCCTAGAGGCAGCGAGTGTCGCCGTGAGCCCCAAGGACCGGGCATCGGGAATCAGGGCTAAATATCTCGGCTGACAGATGGCCCGAGCGCTCAACCGGTGGTGGCCCTCGTCGAGGGCGATGACGGTTCCGGCGCGGACGCGACCCGTTCCGTCAGCCCGGCCGTTGGGGTGGAGGCGGGTGATACCCGACAGCATCGCCGTCAAAGCTGGCCGGCGCCTGATAGGTGTGATTTTCGTGCTCGAATACCGCCGCCTTCCACGGGCCCCGGATAGCGAGGGCAGGCCCCGCGACGTCCGGAGGTTCGAACCGCATCGATCCCAACCCGAGTCTTGCCAGAGCCCGGCTGTATGACGATCCAGCCGCGCCGATATCCCGAAAGGAGGCGCCGATGCCATGCCTCGAGCGCCTCCTTTCGGTGGTGCCACAGGTTTGTCAGCGAGCGGCGGACCCCTCGACGTAATCGGAGTCGCCTGCCTTGACCCAACTCATGAGCTTGCGGAGTTCGCGGCCGGTGGCCTCGATGGGGTGGGCCTCGCCCTTGGCGCGAAGTTCTTTGAACTCAGGCGCCCCGGCCTCCTGATCGTCGATGAATCGCTTGGCGAACGCGCCGCTGCGGATGTCGGCCAGCACGGCCTTCATGTTCTCCTTGACGTGAGCGTCGATGACGCGCGGGCCAGAGACGTAGTCGCCGAACTCGGCGGTGTCGGAAACGCTCCAGCGCTGTTTGGCGATGCCACCCTCGTACATGAGGTCGACGATGAGCTTCAACTCGTGAAGGCACTCGAAGTACGCGACCTCCGGCTGGTATCCGGCCTCCACTAGGGTCTCAAAGCCCGCCTGGACGAGCGCGGAGGCGCCACCGCACAGCACGGCTTGCTCGCCGAACAGGTCGGTCTCGGTCTCCTCGGTGAACGTAGTCTTGATGCCGCCAGCGCGCAGCGCGCCGATGGCCTTGGCGTAGGACAGGGCCAGCGGCCAGGCGTTGCCGGTGGCGTCGACCTCTACGGCGACGATCGCCGGGACGCCACGGCCCTCGGAATATTCGCGACGGACGAGGTGCCCGGGGCCCTTCGGGGCGACCATGCAGACATCGACGCCCTCGGGGGCCTTGATGTATCCGAAGCGGATGTTGAAGCCGTGGGCGAAGAAGAGGGCATCGCCGGGGACGAGGTGCGGCGCGATCTCCTCGGCATAGAGGGTGCGCTGCACCTGGTCGGGCGCGAGGATCATGACCAGGTCGGCCTCCTCGACCGCCTCTGCGACGGGCAGAACTCGCAGCCCCTCGGCCTCCGCCTTGGCCGCGGACTTGGACCCCGGGCGCAGGCCAACCCGGACGTCGACGCCGGAGTCTCGCAGGCTGAGGGCGTGCGCGTGTCCCTGGGAGCCGTATCCGATGACGGCGACGCTGCGCCCCTGGATGATCGACAGGTCGGCGTCGGAATCGTAAAACATCTCTGCCATGGGTTTTCCTCGTTTCGGTTGGGTTGCTATTTGGACTTGTTGTCGGCCAGGGTGCGGGCACCGCGCCCGAGGGCGACCTGGCCAGACTGGACGAGCTCTTGGATCCCGTGGGGGCTGAGCATCTCCAGGAGGGCGGCGAGCTTCTCAGTGCTGCCCGTGGCCTCGATCGTGATGGACTCAGGGCTGACATCGACTGCTTTCCCACGGAACAGGTTAACCACGTCGATGATTTGGCTGCGGGTGTTGACGTCGGCGCGGACCTTGACCAGGACCATCTCGCGGCACACGATGTTCGATCCGAGCTCTAGGACCTTCCGAACCTCGATCAGCTTGTTGAGCTGCTTGACGATCTGCTCGAGCGCGGAATCGTCCTCGACGGACGCGACGACGGTCATCCGGGAGATCTCAGGACGCTCGGTAGGGCCGACGGCGAGGGAGTCGATGTTGAAGCCACGTCGCGAGAAGAGCGCGGAAATGCGGGTCAAAACGCCAGGCTTGTTGGAGACCAGAACCCCAAGGGTGTGCGTGCTCACAGCTCATCCTCCCACTTCGGGGCCATGTTGCGGGCCACCAGAATCTCGTCGTTGCTGACGCCGGCCGGAACCATCGGCCAGACCATGGCGTCCTTGTTGACCACGAACTCAATGACCACTGGACGGTCGTTGATCTCGAGGGCGCGGTTGATGCACTCATCCATCTCCGCCTCGTTCGTGGCGCGCATCCCAACGCAGCCCATAGCCTCGGCGAGCATCGGGAAGTTCGGCAGATGCTCGGTGCTGAGGTCGGTGTGGGAATAGCGTTCGTCGTAGAACAGCTTCTGCCACTGCCTGACCATGCCGAGGACGTTGTTGTTGATGATCGCGATCTTGATCGGGATTTTGTTCAAGGCGCAGGTGACGAGCTCTTGACTGGTCATCTGGAAGCAGCCGTCGCCGTCGATGCCCCACACGACGCGGTCCGGTTCGGCGACCTTGGCGCCCATGGCGGCCGGGACGCAGAAACCCATCGTGCCGGCCCCGCCGGAGTTGAGCCAAGACATGGGGCGCTCGTGGGGCAGGAAGTGGGAGGCCCACATTTGATGCTGACCGACGCCGGTGACGAAGACGGTGTCGTCGGGGCTGATCTGCCCGATCCGCTGGATGACCTCCTGCGGGGACAGGCGGCCGTCGGGGGCCTCCTCCCACTTGGGTTGGTAGCGGGCCTTGGCACGCCCGACCTCGACGCGCCATTCGTCGGCCTGCGGAGGCACGCCGATCTGCTCGACGAGTCCTGCGAGAGTGGCGCGGCAGTCGCCGACAATCGGGATGTCGACGGCACGGTTCTTGCCGATTTCGGCCGGGTCAATGTCGGCGTGAATGACCTTCGCGTTCGGGGCGAACGAGTCGAGACGACCGGTGACTCGATCGTCGAAGCGGGTACCCACCGCGATGATCAGATCCGACTTCTGCAGGGCACCGACTGCAGCGACCGTGCCGTGCATGCCGGGCATGCCGAGGTGTAGTTCGTGCGAGTCGGGGAACGCGCCACGCGCCATTAGGGTGGTGACGACGGGGATCCGAGTCTTCTCGACGAGCTGAGCGAGCTCGTCGAAAGCTTGGGCCTTGACGACGCCGCCGCCGATATACAGGACGGGGCGCCTCGACTGCTCGATCATGCGGGCGGCCGCCTTGATCTGACGAGCGTGGGGCTTTAGCGTCGGCTTGTAGCCGGGCAGGTCGAGTTCCCTCGGCCATTTGAAGATCGCGCTGCCCGCGAGCGCGTCCTTGGCGATGTCGACGAGGACCGGACCGGGACGTCCTGTCGAAGCAATATGAAAGGCTTCCTTGATCGCGAGAGGGATGTCCTCGGTGCGTTTGATCAGGAAACTGTGCTTGGTGATCGGCATGACGATGCCGCGGATGTCGGCCTCCTGGAAGGCGTCCGTGCCGATGGCCGTCGAGTTGACCTGACCGGTGATCGCCACGAGCGGGGTCGAATCCATGTAGGCGTTCCCAATCGGCGTCACCAAGTTCGTGGCGCCGGGGCCGGAGGTGGCGATGCACACCCCGACCCGGCCGCTGACCATGGCGTAGCCCTCGGCGGCGTGTCCGGCACCTTGCTCGTGCCGCACCAGGATGTGCCGGATCTTCGAGTCGAACAGTGGATCGTAGGCGGGCAGGATCGCCCCGCCCGGGATGCCGAAGGCGACCTCGACCCCGGCGAGCTCCAGCGACTCGACCAGCGCCTGGGCGCCTGTCAGCATCTGCCCCTTAGCATCTGACATTTCTCTCCCTTCAAATCAGCCTGCTCTTCGCCCAACAAAAAACCCCCGTCGCCTGGGGCGCACGAGGGGGCGTTTCGAGGTATCGAAACGCTTCAAACGATTACGAGCTGGCTGCTGGTCATGCGCAAACAATTGCGGTCCTGTGGCCTCATGTCAAGAGGGAGACGCGAACCGTCCCGCATGGCGAGACGGTGCCGCGACCAACCCTGAACCTCGACATCGACTAGAGGGTGTTTCGGCACTCGTTCTTGGTTCCTGACTAGGGCCCGGCTTACGGTCGATAAACCTGGGTAAACGTGAAGGAGATGCCATGCGTCACTTAAGAAGCCTGTTCGCCACGGTGGTGTTGACCGCGCTGCTAGCGCTGATCGCCCCAGCGATCTTCCCTTCGGGAGCCGCGAACGCGGCCTCGAACAGGCGCGTCACGGCGCTCGTCAACGTCAACATCCGTTCCGGGCCGGGAACGGACCACGAGCGGATCGGGCTCCTGGCAGGGGGCACGAGTATCCAAGCGCGAGGTGAGGCCAAGGACGGCTGGGTTCCAGTGACCTACGGCGATCGTGAGGGGTGGGTTTCACAGGCATACGTCTCGGGATCGAGTAAGGCTCCCTCCGCCGGCGGTTCGGCCGGCGAGGCTTGGACGACGACTCGCCTGAACGTGCGGCCCAGCGCCAGCACCGCCGAGTCGCCGCTAACGGTCCTAGACGAGGGGGCGAAGGTCGCTACGACCGGCACCACATCTGGTCGTTGGACCCAAATCTCCTGGGACGAATCGACCGCTTGGGTCGCGACCCGCTACCTGGCCTCGTCGCCTAAAGGCAGCGATCCGGAGCCCACGCCCGCACCGACCCCAACCCCGGAGCCAGCCCCCACGCCATCGGGCACCCGATGGGCGAGCGCGGAGCTGAACCTTTGGACATCCGCGACCGGTGGCCAGCACTCCGGTACCGTCCCGGCCGGCACTGAGCTCGGGATCACCGGCAACGTCGCCTCGGGGCGCGCCGAGGTTGTCTGGAAGGGCTCGGTACGGTGGGTCACCGCCCGGTACCTAAGCGATACCGCCCCGTCCTCGGGACAGGTACAAACCTGCAAGGCGTCGTTCTACGGAGACGATACCGCCACTGCCTCCGGCGATCCGTTCGATCAGTGGGCGATGAAGGTCGCTCACAAGACGCTCCCGTTCGGGACGCGTCTGAAGGTAACCAACCCGAGCAACGGCAAGTCCGTCGTCGTCACCGTCAACGACCGGGGCCCCTACGTCGCCGGCCGGTGCCTCGACCTGACCACCGGGGCATTCGCACAGATCGCGAGCACCAGCCAGGGCGTTATCGAGGTCGACTTCGTGGTCCTCAGCTGACCGGTTGATTCTAAGACGCTTGCCAGGGCAGATGCGCGGTGCGGGATAGTGGGTGTATGACATCCGCTGCCCACATCGCCGCAATTAACCTGCGCCTACGCTTGCTAGAGCTGCCTGTCCCAGCCGATTCGGGCGATGAGACGGGTGCCGAGCTGGTCCGTCCCCTGCTCGCTAGGCAGCGTGAACTCGACCGCAGGCTATCCCACCAGCTCCCGGCGGCTGACGAGCGGATCCAGGCATTCCTGGACTCGTATCTCGAAGGCACGGGCACCAGCCCGCAGCTGCCACGGCACACGTTCGTGCTGGACCAGCCCGGGCTCGCACGTTCTCTGTCGCTGCCGATCGACGGTGACACCTTCGTCTCCGAGTATGTGAGCAGCTATCGGACCGCCAACGGCGTCCTGCACAACCCCGCCAATGATCGGCGAACCACAAAGGGCGTATTCCACGTCGCTGAGGGTGGGCTTCCGATCCAGCAGGACAAGCTCGCCGTGCCGCGTGAGGTCTACGGCCGGCTCCTGGAACACGCCTTGCAGCCGCCCGCCAAAACCATGACGCTGCCCTATACCGCCGGCCAGGACGATCCTGCTCGGGCTTGGGTTTCGCTGCTGCTTCGTCCCGTGGTCGTGCCGGAGGTGCCCGGCCAGTTCCGCGAGCGCAGCCTCGAGATCCGGTTCTTCGCCCCTGGGAGCCTCGTCGCCAACCTCGACTTCGTCGAGGGCATTTTCGGCAACGGCGGCGACCCGTATCTGGCGGAGAATGACGCGACTCTTCGGCCCCGCGGCTGGACCGGGCACAGCGGCGCGGTCATCCTGGCTCCGCACCTGACCAAGCTCACCAAGAAGGAGCTCGGCCTGCCCCACGTAGACGAGGCCACCGAACGGCAGCGCCGCGATGGCATGTGCTGGAGCGAGCCGGGCGAGCTGTACAACGGCGGGCAGGCGTTCAAGGTCTGCGCCCGCGACGAGCGGGGCGTCATCGTCACCGTCATCGCCGACAATTACTTCGGCTACTGCAAGAAGGAGGTCAAGGCGCAGATCAGCTACGCCGCGAACCTTCTCGGTCTCGTTGAGGAGGAGCACGCCGGCGGTGCCGTCTGCTTCCCCTCGTACAATCTCGGCCAGCAGTTCACCGACCACTACGCCGACCCGAGCTTCCGCCTCGCCGACGTCGTCGCCCGTGACCCGCAGCGGTTCATTCCGCAGCCGGAGGGGCACGCGCTCGACAAGGAGAACCAGAGCATAGTGCTGGTGCCCGAACGGTCCACGTTCAGCCTCCGTACCCAGCTGGTCACCTGGGAGGTCGATGGGAGGGCCGGGTCGATCCCGCTGCGCGCGGACCGCTCGTACATCGGCCCGGACGGATACATCGTTGAGCTGCGTCACCTGGCGGCCGACGGCGCTCAATGGACGCTGGTCGGGACGGCCCCCGGGGCGACGCACTGCCACAAGCCAGCCACGGTCTCCGGCGGCGGCAAGTCCGAAATCTCGAAGGCCATCACCGATGCGATTATCACGGGCGACGCGTATGTTCGCGACTTCGACGAGGACATGGCGGCGGTCACCGCGATCCTTGAACACGACTACTCGGACCGGTTCGCCGACCCGGCTCTGGTCGGTTCGGACACTCGCCCCGTCCTGTCGGATCAGCGCTCGGTGGGGTCGGTCATCAAGCTGCTCACCCCATCATCCGACTACAGCGCCTCGTACAACGAGTGGTTGGAGGCGATCCCAAACCATGTCAAGGAGCTCGTGTACGTCGTCAAGCGGTTCTACCGCCCGGAGTGGGGTGAGGACTGGGCGAGTCACTTCACGGTCGGAATCATCAACGGCCGCAAGGGCAGCTCGCTGCGGCTTGACGGCGACAAGATCCTAGTCAACATGTTGCGGGTCGGGTTCGCTCCCGACGGTTCGTGGCGGCTGTTCGGGCTGCGGCACGACTTCCATCCGGCCGTGAAGATCCAAACCGAGGATGACATCACCGCCAGCATCGTCGTGCCACCGGCCGAGGGCGAGACCGTCTCCCGCAAGTACGTCAAGAACTGTGAAAACCTGCTGTTCCAGCGTCCCGACGACGCCAAGCACCGCGGCTATGACAAGCAGGCGGAGGAGGACATCTCGCGGCCGGGCACGTTCTTGTCCAACTTCGAGCCTCTGGACCAGAAGGCGGCACGGGCTTTGGTAGACAACGCGGTCGGGTTCAGTCAGTACACCGCCCCGATGCGCGACCTGCTGCGACGGTTCGCCGACGGCGAGGCCGGCATGTCGGCGTGGGTAGTCAGCTCTGCCCACACACGTCTTGTCGGTGGCAAACGGTCCAAGAACCCCCGCTATCTCCAAACTCGCCCCGACATCGCCAACCCACAGGCGCGGGCCCTGGCCAGCCTTGCCACCCGGCTGCGCCGTCGCCTGCCGATGACCCGGGCGCTGACGCTGCCAGTAGACATCGTGGCCGCCGGGCGCCGCAACAACCCGGCTGAGGACGGCATCCCGCCGCTGTGCGCCTACTCGCCCCTGCACTACATGGAACTTCCCGAGCTGTTCATGGAGTTCATCAGTTCCATGACCGGAAAATCACCTTCCACGACCGGGGCAGGCTCGGAGGGCGCGATGACCAAGGGACCGTTCAACGCATTGCCGTCCGTGTTCGACCTCAACGCGGCGTTGCTGTCGTTCATCCTTACCGGCTACGACGGTTGGTTGTCGAGCGCCGGCGTCGTCGGCCCTCACGTGCGCGTCGACCACGACATCAGCCTGCTGGTGCCCGAGGTGTTCTCCCGAATGAGCCTCGCCGAGCGCGATGCCGCTAACCTGATCGCGGAAGGCTGCCTCGAGCGGATCGGAGACTTCGAGGTCGACGGGGAACTGATCCTCGCGAGCCGCCTCGGCTACCGCATGACCGAGAAGTTCGCCTCGAAGTACTTCGGCCGCATCTTCCTTCACCCTCACGTCGTGTTCACGCCGGAGATGCTGCGGCCCGAGCTGCAGGACCCGGCTGTGTTCGCCGAGTCCGTGCGGACCATTTCGAAGACGCACAAGCGGGTCGCGCAGGCCTACTTCGATGACGGCACGGCGTCCCTGGCGATCCCGCCGGTCCGCGCCTTGTTGGAAGTGATGGCCACCGGCTTCACGGCCGATGGCCACACCCTGGATGACGCCGAGTTCCGGGCTCTGTTCACGCGCGAGTCGGTGCTGGCGTCGTCCTGGTATGCCGACCGGGTCACCGCGTTGCGGGACATTGAGCTGTCCCGGCTTGAACGCTCGCTTGAGTACATTGATGAGTTCACGTCCAACGAGTTGCATCGCCAGATCGCGAGCCGGCTCGGCCTGGCCGCCCGTCGCGCCTCCGTGGTATCTCGCATGCGGGATCTGCAAGAGCGGCCCGAACTGCTGTGGGGCACGCTCGGCCGACAGGTGCAGTGGCGGCCGTGACCGGCTAGCGGCGCGGTAGGCGCCACCCTTCGGGAACCTCGTCGAGCCAGCCGAACTCGACGAGTTCCGAGGCTGCGGCGAGCACCTGCGGGACAGTGAGTCCGGTGGTGACGGCGAGCTCCCCCGCCCCGACGGCGCCGCGGGCCGGCACCGCCTCGCGCACCAGTCGCAGGCGCTCCGGCAGGCGATCGATCGGGCGGTCCGCGCCACTCAGCATCGTCTCGGGCACCGACCCCAGCGGTTCCAGAAGGGCCAGCGCCTCCTCGGCGGAGGTGATGAGGGTTGCGGCCTGGTCTCGGATCAGTTGGTGAGTCGCCACCGACATTGATGAGGTCACCGGCCCGGGAATGGCCATGAGCAGCCGGCCCAGTTCACCGCACCACGAAGCAGTGTTCCTCGCGCCCGACCGGGCGCTGGCTTCCACGATCACAGTACCCATACCAAGCGCCGCTATCAGGCGGTTGCGCGCCAGGAAGCTCGCCCGCATCGGGCGGCTCCCCGGCGGCGACTCGGTCAGCACGGCACCGGTGGCTTCGATCTGGGCCCGCAAGTCCGCATGGCTCGCCGGGTAGGTGTGGTCAATGCCATTGGCCATGACAGCAATGCTCTGGCCCCGGACCGCCAGCGCGCCCCGGTGGGCCGCCGAGTCGATGCCGAAGGCCAGCCCGGAGATCACAGCCCATCCGGCCTCGGCGAGCCCAGCAGCCAGGTCGGCCGCGACATGCAGCCCGTAGCCAGTGGCGGCCCGGGCCCCCACCACGGCCACGCTGCGCTTCGGGTTAGGAACCGGGCAGCGGCCGCGCAGCCACAGCCCGAAGGGTGCGCCGCCCATGTCTCCCAGGCGGATCGCCGACAGTTCGTCGAGTTCCACCGGCCATTCAGCGTCCCCTGGGATCAGGAACCGTGCCCCGGCGCGTTCGGTCTCGGCCTCGATTGCCGCGAGGTCTAGGGTTCGGGCGCGCCGCCCCAGGGCCGTCTCCTCCTGGGATCGCACCGCCTCCCAAACTTCCGTCGGCTCGTAGCGTTCCAGAAGAGCGGCTAGGTGGGGGTCAGCCACCTTGTTCAGCGCGCACAGCCCCATGCGGGCTCGCCGTTGCTCATCCATCACGCCGCCTTCCCAAGTTCGCCCACACGCATCGTCATCGCAATCCGAACCGAGTCGGACGAGGGACGGTTCTCGCCAGCCAGATCGGCGATGGTCCAGGCTAGGCGCAGCACCTTGTCCACTCCCCGCACAGACAGCTGCCCACGGGCTAGCGCCTTCTCCAGGGGCCGGGTTTCCTCCGGTAGCGGCAGCTCGCGCCGCAGGTAGGGGCCCGGGACCTCGCCGTTGGTGCGCCACGGCGTGCCCGCCAGGCGGCCCAGCTGCCGGGCGCGGGCCTCCGCTACACGCTCGGCGATCGCTGCGCTGGACTCCCCCAATTCGATCGGCGACCCAACCGTCAAGTGCTTGACCGGCAACATGTGGTGGCGGATATCGATTCGATCCATGATGGGGCCGCTGAGGCGTTCCTGATACCTACGCACCGTGAAGGGCGAGCATGTGCACTGCTTTCCAGCCACCCCGGAGAATCCGCACGGGCACGGGTTGGCCGCCAAGACCAGCTGGAATCTAGCCGGGTACCGCACCTGACCCATGGCGCGGCCAATGGTCACCCATCCCGACTCGAGTGGTGTCCGAAGGCTGTCGAGGATCCTGGCGCCAAACTGGGGTGCCTCGTCGCCAGATAGAAAGCACACCCCTACGGATGGGTCTATTGTAGCGGGATACTGAGCTACCTCGCGCGAGCGACGTATCTCCCAGCGACAGGTGGCCCGGTTCGCGGACGCTTGGACAGACCGGCGACCGTGGCTGTGGAACCGCGGACACCCGTGACATTGTGTGTCGGCTGACGAGACAGGCGACCTAACCGGCCCGTCGGATTCCCTCCGCGAGCGAAAGAGCGTCGGGAATGTGTGCTGGCCCTGTCACGATTCAGGACAGACACTCACGGTCCCCCTTGATGCCCAACTCGATCGATCAGACGCGCCGACCATTTCCGCTCCTGCCGGAGCCGCTCGATCAAAGCCACGACCTCGTCTAGGGCCTGAGGCGGACAGAGAATCGGGCGGCTGGTTAGGCCTCCTGGACCAGCTTCGCCGTGCTGCCGGTCACAGTTGACCTATTTCGAAGTGGTCGCGCGACCGACGACCATCTCAGCGACGACGTGGGCGGTCGGACGGATAGTTCGACGACCACCACTCTGGTGAGAGCCCGCCACCCTACGGCATCGCCCGGGCATCAAAAATCGAACGAGCCTCAACAATTGGCGCCCTCGGCGCCGGTCCGGGAGCTCGCTAGGTCGAACGGTTGGCGCCTGGTCACGGTTCAGGACTCATCTGCATACGCCAGCAACTCATCGTGTGCCGGCGAGTGCTCCCTCCAGTATGAGTTCGCGCCATCGGGACGTGGACGCTGTCGTGCAGTCGTCAGCACGAGTTCGTCCTTAGCTCGCGAAATACCCACGAAGAACTCTGCCTTCACATTGTCGTCATTGCCCCAGAAGAACTGTGGCTCAACACCAAAGATGATGACCTTCTCAAACTCCAAACCTTTGCACTTGTGCACCGTCAAGATCCGGATGGCGTCTTCTTCTGACAGTCGGTCGAGTGCCGCAACAGGATCGCCATCGATCTCCAGTTCACGCTTAAAGGCGCCAGCGGCTTCCCTGATCACATCGTTCAGTCGGTTTCCTTGTTGATACGAAGGCGACAGCGCATTGAGCGTGGGGCGTGTAACGAACTTAAGGAACGAACGGATGAGTGGATTCCACGACCGGTACTGTGCGGCACTAAACCGTGAAGTGCGCACAGTCGCGCGAGCTTCACGGAGGATCATTCGGAGTTTGCTATCCAGAACGCCGTCAGCCTCTTCGAGTCCACTACGGGTGACTACCCGCACCAGTTCCGAGTACGCCGCCGGATGTCCATCGTCCGCTACGACCCGAAGGAAGTTGAAGATGAGAGCTGCGGCAGGCTCGGCAGTAAGATCTTGAGTCTGCTGCTCGTTGCGATGCGGGATGCCCGCGGCGCTGAGATGCCGCACCAGGACGCTCGTGATGAGGTGGGGTTGCTGCCGCGCGAGCACTGCAATCTGATGCGGCGGCACTCCCTCATCGAGCCACCCGCCGACTAGCTCCGTGACAGCCGCAGCCTCCTCATCGTCGGTGTCGAAGCGCAGTACTTGTAGTACGCCGTCCTCACCTTTGAGATCGTTATCTGGACACGCCGCGGAAGGATCCATCTCAACGATCATCCTGTTTTGCATCCGACGTAACCGAGGCTTCGATCGGAAGTTCTGATACAGCTGTAGCTCGGTCGCACTGAAATCGACGGCAAAAGTTGCCATGACTCCCTCGAGCGCGCCCGCGAAGCTCATGATGCGTTGCTTGGTGTCGCCGACACCGATGAGACGTACGCCCGTGCCGCCGAAGGCTTCTTTCAAGAACATGTACTGCGCCGTTGTCACATCCTGAAACTCGTCCATGAATACATGGCTATAAGTCTGCCGCAGCGCGCCGCGCGCGTAGACGTTCTTCTGGAGAACTTCAAGGGCTAGCGGCACCAGATCCTCGAAGGTGATCTGCTCATTCTGAATCCTGGTGCGGGCGTCAATACGGTAGTCCGTGTCGAGCGCGCTTGCCCCAGTCAGCGCCGGGCGATAGTTGTCGATCAGACGCTTGGCGAATGCATGGAACGTGAAGCTGTCGAATCTCGCCGCGTATTGAGAACCCGACCGCAGGCGAACCCGCGATTGCAAATTGCGAGCGGCATCAACCTTGAACGAGATCGCCAGAATCCGCTTCGGATACGGGCTCGCCCCGGTACAAAAGAGGAAATCCGCGCGCTGAGCGAGAAGCTCGGTCTTTCCCGCGCCAGGTCCGGCGGTCACCACGACATTCGAGCAAGTCTCACGGACCGCCCTCAGCGCATTCGGCTCGAGCTGCAGTCCACCGACCGGCGACCATTCCTCGGGACGGATCACTCCGGTAACCCATCGAGCTTGGCCCGCACACCCTCGACCAGACGTGTCAGTGGGCCAGGGAGACCATTCAGCAACTCTTCGTTGGTCAGAGCAGCCATCGCCTTGAGGTGCGAGGCCGGTTTGCTCTTGAGCTCGAACAGGCGATGATAATCATCGAAGAGATTGATGGTGGCCTCGGGGAGATGACCCTCGTTCACGTGGGACTTGCCGAGCACGGCGGCGATAACCTTCTCGTCGGGCGCACCAATCGATTCTGCACCGTATGCGTCTGGAAACGCCTCAAGCAGCATGAGGTCGAGATCCACCGGGTGGGAGAAATAGACGCCGTTCCGCTCAAGGACGTTCATCATCCCCGACCCATCGGAACAGTTCGCACCCATCAGTACTGGGAAGTCGACGGCATCGTTCCAGGCTGGGAGACCATCGATCTGTAGGTCTGTGAAGGTGCCAGGATTGAGCTTGTTGTACTGCTTGAGTGCATTGCGCACACGCCCCCATCCTCCCTGGTACCGCCCCGAGTCCAAGTCAAGCAACGTGACGTGTGGAATCTCCAGCTCGTTGAGAAGTCGCCAGAAGTGGTTGACGTGGCGGCCGCCCAGCGGCACCACTGCAACGGATGCGTCGTCCTCCGCGATACCGGCCGCCGCAAGGACTCGCGGAAGCACGATCTGTTCGCTGTCACCTTCACCGAGAACGACCAAGCGCGAAAAATATAGCTCTGGGAACGCCAACACGGCTTCACGGACGTACTTTGCGGTGTCCTCGGAAGACGTCGGCAAGACTATGCGCCGCACTTGAGACTGCCGATTCTGATCGAGGCGCAGGAAGCAGATGTCTTCCGGGGCGACACGGCGCAGGAGAGTGCGTAGCGATCAGGGACTGCGAGTCGCCGTGCTCTGCAGCCTTTCGAAGCTGACGATTGATGCGGCCCAGGTACTGCGGCGCGAGGCTATTCTCCGGTTCCTCCAATGCGATGACGGTGTGTACTGGCGGACGAAGTCGGTGCTGGTCGAAAGAGATCTCGCTCCCGTCCAGTACGTCACGCGCGAGCGATTGCCAGGCGAGCACGAGTGAGATGTACAGCAGCGACTTTTGTCCATCGCTGAGCCGGTCGAACGGGAGCGATGAACCGGCTGGCGACGGCGCGAACGAAACCGTCAGTTGGCGGAGCACGCTCTCTAAATCTCCACTTCCGAACGCGATCGAAGGGTCCGTTAAGAAGGCTCCAGAATGCAGTCCCGACCACTCCCCCGCGATCTGCGCCCCGATGCTCTTGACCGCGTCATTGGCAGAAAGCGCGTCAGTCAGATCCTCAGACAGAGTCCTGAGAGTGCTGCGCTCGGTCGTCCAATCGGCAGCGCGCAGAGCCCGCCCCACCACTGAGGCCGCCGTGTAGGCGATGTGTTCTGCAGGATCCCGTCGCGCGGGCAGGTAATGCACCTCAATGTTGGCGCGGTCAAACCGCGACATATCGGCCTGTTGGGATGGCTCTCCGTCGGCGTCCGCCTCCAGAACGTACTGCAGCCTCTCCTCGATCACATTGTCAGAGGCGATAGTGGCTGTCAGTCGCACTC
>CAMCJC010000003.1 GCA_945875065.1 uncultured Propionibacteriaceae bacterium
ACAGCATCACGACCACCCACAGCAGCACGCAACGCCTCCTTAGCAGCAGCCAACTTCTCCACACCATTCAACGCTTCCTTAGCCACGTTAATAGCACGAGTAGCAGCATCCACCTGCCCCTGAGTAGCATCCGGATCATCCAAAACCCGCTGCCCCTCAACCACAGCCCGATCATAAGCCTGCTTCAAATCATCATCAGCATTCACATAATCAACCGTGCCATGAACAGCATCACGACCACCCACAGCAGCACGCAACGCCTCCTTAGCAGCAGCCAACTCAGCATTATAAACAACTGCAATAGCCCCAGCTATCGTAGCACTGCCCCCATTTTTGTAAGTCACAGTAGCAGTACCGTCTTCTAATACTTCAATATCAGCCATTAAAGCTACCGTGCTCTCATTAGCAGCACGAATCGCTTGCCGCACTTTACCTTTTTCAGTTTCAGTTAAAGCAGCTGGATTTGTTACTTTCACTGCTACTGGGTGCTTTAAATATAAAGCGTTATAAGTAGCATTTGCTTGTACTTCACCTGTACTAGGAATTACGATGTTCTCTGCCGTTTGCCAACGCACAAACTCATGTCCGTCACGTGCCGCATTCTTATACTTACCAGTTAAGAAAGCATCACCATAATCAACTCCAGGGAAATGCACTGCCAGTACATACTCACTCTTATTATTTACCTGACCTTCTCCTGCGTTGAAAGTTAGGAACTTCCACTGGGTTTGATCAGCGGTGGTAAAAGAATTTAAGAAGTTAGAAACAGTACGGGTTAGTGCCACTACTTTATCCCAAGTAGCTGGACGCAACACAGAAGTAGTTACCGCACTATCCTTAATGTCTTCATACACATATCCTTGAGCAGGATAAGTGCCAGAAAATGCCCAATTAATAAAAGCAGTATTCGCGTCATTAGTAACTACTTGTGGCCAAGTGAAATCTGGATTATCTATTAAATTCTGCCAAGTAAGCCCGCTTTTTACCCACACAACTTTCTTGTTTTGATCTCGGAATTCACCCGACGTTCCTTGCCAGTTGAAAGTAACATGATTATTACCCTCAAAAGTCACTGCATTGTAACCTGATGGGGGTACATCATTTACATTGGTGGGATACATGATGTCTGGATTAGATCGCACCGTAATTGGTTGTTGCACACTGTGATTTCCTAGTTGGAAAGTAATATTAGTGGCATCTGCCGGAACATTAGCTACCGGGGTGTAGGTAATGTTATGATCTGCGAACTGGTCTGGAGTAACAACTAATGCTGGCAAACCATGGCTATAAGAAATAGTCAGCTTCAATCCAGTAAGATCTACAGTATCTCCTGTCGAGTATTCTCGTTGATTGGGTGGAGTATGCACCTGGATACCAGTCACATAAGCTGGTTCAGTTTCTCTATCTGGGTAAATAAAAGTATAGGTGTAACGACTGTGGTGACTGCCGCTATCATTTTGTAACAAAAGTTTTGCTCCTACCTGCCAGTATCGAGGATAGAAATCACTTTGGGGCACACGCGCTTCTCCATTAGAATAATTAGCTACCTCTACGTTATCTGCTCCGTCATCAGGATCCATACCTGTATACAACCGAATTAGCATACGAGCAAAAATATTTTTCACTACAATTTCTGAATCGCCTACTCGAATTGGAGTTACCATATAGGGAGCACAAGACTCACCAATTAAACAATTTGCCGCACTCGCAGGTGTAGCAAAGAGCGTACTAGGCAATAAAAATATACTCAGCAATAAAGATGCTAACAATTTAAATGCATTAGTTTTTTTCAGCAATTATTCTCCTCAAGTAGTGCAAAACACGATTTTCATTAGAATATCGCCATTTAATCAGCTTATATATAGGCAAAATTATACACTTTTAGCAATAAAAAACAGAGTTTTTATAATTGGCATCTCATTTTTCATATTTTTTTACAACATTTTTTTACATGGCAAAATAAACAACAAGGTAGCTCCTCCCCTGATAGCACATAAAGTACAAAAAATAATAATCCCTGCAAACCATACTTGGCATACAGGGATTAAATTATTAAAACTAATACCTAACTTATTGCGGTCTGTTCATCATATAAAGAACCATCTTAGATGGTTTAATAGCTTTCACAGCGTGCGGCAAACGAGTAGTAAAATGCACTACACCACCAGGAAGCAAAGTTACCGTCTTTCCGTCGGCAGTAATTTCTAATTCACCCTCTAAAGTTTGCACTAACACCGGCATAGCGGCAGTATGCTCAGAAAGCTCCTCACCGGCATCAAAGGAAAATAAAACAATATTTACCCCTTCGGCGCGCAATAAAGTTTTAGAAATAGTAGAACTATCAGCATAATCAATTTCTTCTGCAAGATTACTAATAAAGCCAAGAGCTGGCGGAATATGAGTTTCCATGCTTACGCAACTACCTTTCACATAATAAACTAATCAAATTAACGAGCAGGTTTCTTAGCAATAATGGCAATTCCCGTAAGATGATTACGATATTTATTAAATACTGCCCGCATACTTAAAATACGAGTACGCAAATCTTTATCACTAAGCACGTTCTTTACAATCCGCACTACTCCCCCAAAGCCCTCATCGGCAATATTTCGTCGTATTGAAAGCAATGCCATAGGAGAAGTACCCACCCATTCAATCTCAAAACCAGCAGACACAAGAATTGCACACCATTCTTTTTCGGTTAAAGGACGGGCATTAACCCTGATAGTCTGTGCTAACTGTTTACGCAAATCTTCCGCCAACTGTGTATCAATATCATTTGGAGTAAGACCCAGTTCATGAATCGCATACCGTCCACCTGGTTTTAATAACCGAAACGCTTCCGCCACAATATCGGCTTTTGTTTTATCACCTTGCATAGTTAGCATAGCTTCACCAACTACCACATCAGCACTTTCACTAGACAAACCAGTTGTTTGAGCGTTTGCGTTGATTACCGTGCCTCCAGCATCTTTCACAATATTTTCTACTCGCGCTACCGCAGCCGCATCTTGATCAACACCCGTATAAGAACTAACTTTTTCAGCAATAATTAACTGGGCAGTGCGCCCAAGCCCTGGCGCAAATTCCACTACTTGCTGACCCGTAATATTAGCCGCAGCCAACATACGTTTTGTTAAATTTAATCCACCTGGGCGCAACACACGTTTACCAGCACGCGCAAGCACCCAATGTCCAGCAGCAGTTTGTGTGGAGCGATCTGACTGGGGTAAAGAAGCATCGTAAGTCATATAAAAATTATAACACTAAGGTAAGCCTTAGCTAACTGGATAAACGCTCGCACCTATGGTTATGTACATACCGAAAGAACACCACCGAGAAATAGTGTGGGTGGATTAAAATAAATGTTTAATCCACCCACACTGCTTTTTCAGGTTTTAGTATGACGCTTAAACAGACAAATTACTCCCTTTGTTCGTAGTAGCGTTCACGTTCTTCGAGAGTAAAGTAATTTGGTGGTTCTGGTTTAATCACTTTCGGATAACCCATCTCATACAAGGTTTTCCCAATACGAGCTTCTTGGGCACCAATTGGATAGTAACCATAAAAATTCAAGTTGCTATCATGCTCCCCAGTAATTATTCCCTTCACTGAATCTTTTAATACGCTTAGATGAAAATCCCTGCTCTCCCCCGGGTATGGTTCCATTCCGTTTTCGATAAGGATTTCATACTGTTGCTCTGTTGAAAGCTGTAAAAACTCTTCCTCAGAAAGAGCAGGCATCTTCAAATACGCCACACCAAACAAAAACAACATAAACGCAACAAAAACACCCAAAGAAACAACCAAACGCCGAGAAAACATAACTGCCCTCCTTCTTAGTTTTATTCTGTTTCTTCTACTGCTGAAGATGGGGTAAGTTCAGTTTTTAAAACTGGCTGGACGGAAGTGCTTAGAGTGTTTGCTAGTGCAATTGTGTTTGTTGAGAAAACTCCAAGTAGTGAAATTGTAGCTACCGCTACTACTTTTTTTGAGTTTCATTTTCTTTCTCCATAATCA
Source organism: uncultured Propionibacteriaceae bacterium (assembly GCA_945875065.1). Taxonomy (GTDB): domain Bacteria; phylum Actinomycetota; class Actinomycetes; order Propionibacteriales; family Propionibacteriaceae; genus Arachnia. The sequence continues at coordinate 4,021 of CAMCJC010000003.1, forward strand.
TCATTGATTTGGTAACTTCAATTCTGAAGTTACTGAAGTTACTGAAGTTACCAAGGAGTCTAAAATACTGATTAATGGCTTTGCAATGCTTTCTACCATTTCGTAATAAAAACGCAATAAAAGTTTTTATTCTTTTTATTAAACATGATTTTGAAAAATAAAAATCCCAATCCATGCGGAATCGGGATTTTGTGGACCAAAGGTGGTCACGATGGATACAAAGGCTGGGGTGGGTGTACTCCGAGCCCAGGTGGGTGCATTGCGAGGCCCGGTGGGTGCATCTCTGGGTGCAGGTGGGTGCAAGACATTAGCGAGAACGACGAAGCCCCAGGTCACATGTACCTGGGGCAAGGGAACGGCCTGTCTAGAGGGTTGTGCCGTCGTTGAACGTGATGGTGATTGTGCCGTCGGAGTGGATGGTGGCGTGGTCGACGAGGGCTCGCCAGGCTTCAGGCGTGTAGCTGATTGCGGCGTTCTCACTACGGTACTGGTGGAACGCGGTAATGGCCGCACGCTTGGCTTCGAGCTCGCGTAGATGCCCTTCGATAGCCTCGACGGTGCTGAGGTGGTGCTGGTAGTCGGCTTCGAGCCGTGCATGGTCAGCCTCGAAGGCGTCAGGGTTGAAGTCGGTGTTGGCTGCAGAGCGGATGAGTGCGTTGATCGCGTCCACCACTGCGTCGCGTGCGGTGATTGCCTGGGCGAGCTTGGCCTCGAGCGCGTGAGGGTCACCGAGCTGGTCGAGGGCAGCTTCGAGTACCTCGGGGCTGGGTGGTGGTGCGAACTGGCTGGTGGCCTGCTCGAACGCGGCGATCAGCTCGTTCTCGGTTACGTGCTTGGTCGCGCATTGCTGGTCGCCGGCGGGATCGTATTTGCGGTTGCACCGCCAGATGCGCCGCTCGTAGCGGCTGCCAGCATGCCAGGTTTTCGGCCCGTACCATCCCCCACAGTACCCGCACTCGATTTTCGAGGCGAACGGGTGGCTAAAGGAGCGTGACCTGCCAGAGCGCCTGGCCAGCTCACTCTGGACTTGGTCCCACACGGCCGGGGCAATGATGGCCTCGTGGTTACCGGTCACGTAGTACTGGGGTATTTCTCCTTCGTTGCGTTTGGTGGTTTTGGTTAGGAAGTCCACGGTGAAGGTTTTCTGCAGCAGGGCGTCGCCTTTGTATTTTTCGTTGCGCAGGATCGAGTTGATGGTGGACACGTTCCAGGTCTTCTTCCCCAAGGGTGTGGGGATACCATCTTCGGTGAGGTGTGCGGCGATGGTTTTGGGTGAGTGCCCTGCCAGGTATTCACGGTAGATGCGTCGCACGATCCTGGCTTGGTCTTCATCAACAGCTAGGCCCCCGTCGTCGCCTTTCTTGTAGCCCAGCAGGGAGGCGTAGGGCACCATGACTTTTCCTTCCGCGAAACGCCTGCGGTGTCCCCAGGTGACGTTCTCGGAGATGGAGCGGGATTCTTCCTGGGCGAGGCTACTCATGATGGTGATGAGTAGTTCGCCTTTGGAGTCCAGGGTCCAGATGTTTTCTTTCTCGAAGTAGACCTCCACGCCGGCTTCTTTGAGGGCCCGCACGCTGGTGAGCGAGTCGACGGTGTTGCGGGCAAACCGGGACACGCTCTTGGTCACGATCAGATCGATACGGCCGGCCAAAGCGTCGGTGATCATGGTTTGGAAGCCTTGCCGGTGCTTCGTTGATGTTCCTGAAATCCCCTCATCGGCATACATCCCAACGAACTCCCAATCGGCCCGGCCTTGGATGTAGTTGGTGTAGTAGTCGATTTGTGCCTGGTAGGAGGATTGTTGTTCTTCCAGGTCCGTGGACACTCGCGCGTAGGCCGCGACCTTACGCCGGGCCCGCACCGTCGTAGGAGTGAGCGTCTTGGCGGGCCGTGCCGGGATGGTGGTGACGGTGGCCATGGGGTTACTCCTTTCCTGCCATCACGGGCTCAGCGGTGTGCGCACCTCGTTTCGTCACGGTGACTTTCCCGCTGGGATAGACGGTGACCTGCTCGAGACGCTCAAGGACTTGCTGGTCATCCCACTCACCTAATCCCAGATGGGTGGTGATAGCGCTCTTGAGCTGGGCTTCCCTGATCTGCGGTGCCCGGCAAGGGTTACCTTGCCCCCTCGTGGCGGTTTCGCACCACCAGTACTTGTAGGAGATGTGCTTACGGGTTTTGGTGCGCCGGTGGAAACGTCGCCCACACTGGCTGCACACCACCCTGTGGGTCAGCGCGCACGTCCCACCACTAGGGGTCAGGGCTCTGCCGCCGGATTGGCGTCTGCGGGCGAGCTCGTCTTGGACTCGCCTCCAGGTGGCCTCGTCGATGATGGGAGGGTTTGCTCCCTCAACCCAGTACTTGGGTAGTGCCCCGTCGTTGACGACGAGCTTTCCTCCAGGACCGTCGGTGTAGGTGGCTTGCAGCATTTCGTTGCCCACGTAGCGGGGGTTTTCCAGCCAGGTGCGGATCACCGAGCCGAGGAAGTTTCCTCCTCCTCGTGCGCGCAGCCCCTCGGCGTTGAGTCGGTCGGCAATAGCCTCGGGGCTCACCCCGGCCAGGTACTCGTCAAAGACGCGGCGCACAACCTGGGCCTCATCGTCGTTGATGTGCAGGCTTCCGCCTACCCAGGTGTATCCGTAGATGCGGTGGGAGTTGGTGACACCGGTCTTGTACCGGTTGCGGATCGCCCACTTCACGTTCTGTGACAGGGAGCGGGATTCTTCCTGTGTGAAGGAGGCCAGCAGGGTGAGCATGAGCTCGCCTTCCGCGCTGGAGGTGTCAATGTTTTCTCTCTCGAACCGTACCGCCACCCCGAGCGTGGCGAGCTCGCGCACGCATGAAAGCAGGTCGACGGTGTTGCGTGCCAGGCGGGAGATGGACTTGACCAGCAGGATCTGGAAGTCGCCGGCTCTGGCGTGGTCCATCATGTCGGCAAACCCGGGCCTGTTGCTGGTGGTGCCGGAGATTCCTTGGTCGGTGTAGATCCCGGCGAACTGCCAGGCAGGGTTAGCGTGGATGAGCTTGGAGTAGGCCGAGACCTGAGCGGCGAGGGATCCTGCTTGGGTCTCCGACATGGTTGAGACCCGGCAGTAGGCGGCCACGCGGATGCGGCTGGTGGGTGTGCGTCGTGGCGTGATGGTCTTAAAATCTGGGCTCATCTGCTGCTCCTTTCTGCCCGTGCGGGTCTCGCCGGTGGTGTTCTCGTGTGTGACATGAACGCTCTACACGCCGGGTTTATCAAGTCCTGGCGCGGGTAAACCCCACCCTGGTCTTCTCCCAGGAGGCGGCGAGCTGGCGGTGAATGGCGCGTACCTGACTGGCGGTGAGCAGCCCTCGGGCGGCAAGGGAATCTAGGAAGTCCAGGTCTGCTGCCGTCTGGGTTTCTGCCTGCCAGTATGCGCTGGTGGCGTGGCTGGTCATGGGCGACCGCCCCGGGTTCCGAAACGGGTGCGGATGTAGCAGGCGTGCGTGCAGTACTTGCGGTGCTTGTTGCCATACGCCTCGAAGGTCGCCCCGCAGCCGGCACAGGTGTGGGTGGTGATGGCGCGTCGCTCAAGCATCATCGGGTGGGTGTGCCACCAGGACATGCGGCAGGCTCGGCTGCAAAATCTCTGCCCACGCCGGGGCTGGTCGATGGCTTTCCCGCAGTGCTCGCAGACCCCACTGGTGGGTGTGCGTCTGGGGTGTGGGGTGATGTTGTTGCGCCTGCACCACGACTTGATCGTCTCTCGCCCCACCCCAGTTATTGCTGCGATCTGCCCGAAGCTGGCTCCACCTTCCCGAAGCGTGATGATCTTTCGCTGCACGCGTGGCTCCATGGTCCTCTCACCGTCCTTTCACCCATGCGTCCTTGGCCGGCACGTAAACCGGACACGGATGCGTTGCCTCTAGGGGCAGCGGGGGCTGCCACGCTCTAGGCGGTGGCAGGTTGGTGGTGATAACCCCCTGGAAACGGCAAAAGCGCCCCCACCCACCGGTGTTGGTGGGCAGGGGCGCAATGCCAGAAAGGGACTGGTGGTCAGGAGAGCTTGCGGTTGACGATCGCCTGAACAGCGTCGTAGAGGTGGCCGAGCCGGTTGCGGCGCTCAGCCCCGTTGCCGTACTCGCCACGAATCACCGCGTCCGCCAGGGCCTCCAGGTTCGGGCCCGGCGCAGGAGCGGGGGCGCTGCCAGAGAGCTTGGCGTTGACCCTGGCCTGGACCGCCTCATACAGGTGTCCCAGGCGGGCCTTACGGTCCTCGCCGTTGCCGTAGTCGCCTCGGATGACCGCATCCGCTAGTGCCTCAATGTCAGGTGCCGGTGCCGGTGCCGGGCTGGCGGGTGCGGAAGGTGCGGGCTTTGAGGCGCGGCCGGCAAGGATCTCGTTGACCCTGGCCTGAACTGCCGAATACTGGCTGCCCAGGCGGACCTTGCGGTCCTCACCGTTTCCGTACTCTCCGCGGATGACCGCCTGAGCGAGGGACTCAATGTCCCCACCCACACTGGGTGCGGGAGCAGTCGGGCTGCCACCACCGGTGATGTAGGGGCCAAGCACGCTGGCGGGCGGATAGTAGCGGCCAGGACAAGCGGTGGATGAAGCGTCCTTGTGACCGATGATCCGCAGCGGCCCGTAGGTGGCCTGCAGGTTTCGGATCAGCTCACCAATGGTCGCCTTGTCTCCATCCTAGCAGCGCGGGTTGCACTCGATGCCGATGGAGCACTGGTTGATAGGCCAGTTGCCGGCATGCCAGGCGGTGTTGGCCAGGTCCACCATCTGCACCACGCGGCCTGCTTCGACCACGAAGTGAGCTGATGCTCCTCGGCCGGGGTTTTGGAAGGTGGCGATCACGCCGGACAGTTGCGGGTTGCGCGCGGGGTCGTCCCAGTGGTGGATGACGATGGTGGTGATGCGCTTACCGCCACGACCCTTGGTGTAGTTCGACGGGTGTGCTGGGGTGAAAGACTGCTGGTAGCTCATGGTGTCTCCTTTGGGGTGTTTTCGGGTGCAAGAAAGCCGCCGGCAGAACTGCGCGGCGGCTGAGTGGACTCGGGGGAATCACTGTCCCCGGGTGGGGTCGGTGGCGGATCACCGGCCGGGTCATTGACGGGCGGGCCGGTATAGGCATGCCGTCCCCGGGCCGGATGCTGGGTGATGGTGGAAAGCGCGTCGCGGAGCTTGTCTGGGACAGGAAGCCCAATACGGGCAGCGTTTTCCACGATCGAGAGGCCCTCGTTGGCCAGGTAGAAGAAGATCGTGGCTGTCCTCAGGACTCCGCCTTCACCCAGGACGTGCACGTCGAGGATGTTGGCCAGGCCCACCAGGGCGAAGATCATGACCTTGCGGGCGATCCCTCTAAACCCCACCGAGCTGGAGAGCTCCCCAGTGGCGAAGGCGGCGATCACGCCGGTTGCATAGTCGATGGCCACCAGGGTGACCAGGGCGAGCAGGAAACCGTCGGCCCCTCCGAGAAACCAGCCCACAATGCCTCCAATCGTGGTGAAAAGTGTGTGTGAAACAGTCCAGGCAGTACGCATGGGCCTCTCCTATCTGGGTGGTGTTAGAGCAGGCCGTCTGGGCCGGTGAGGACATCGAGGACTTCCCAAGCCACATCCACCGAGCCTGTGCTGGCCTGCGGCAACGGCAGGTTCACCGGTGACGGGTCTGCCGCTGGGATGGGTGTGGTGTCGTGGTCGGGTTCCAGCAGCACCGAATGCGCCGTGCTGCCCAGCCCATTCGAGCTCTCACCGGCAGACTCGGTAGTTTCGGTGGTGGCCTCGACGGTGTCGGTGGTGTCACTCATCCCCGCTCACCTCCTCCTCGGGCTTTGTGGCTAGGTGTGCTTCCAGGGCGTCACACAGGTGGTCGTAGGCAGCAGCCTCATCACCCGAGAATGGTCGGGTGAGCGCGGTCAGTGCCTCATACAAGGTGCGCGCCATGGTGGTGTACGACGGGCCAGACAGTTCCGCTCTCTCGGCGAGCAGCACGCCGCGTGCCTGGATGAAGGCGGCCGCCTGCTCAGGGGTGGCGAAACGAATATGGCCGTCGCCGTCGACTTGGGGTGTGCCAGTCGTATCGCACAGGGCGTGCTCGCGGGCAAGCTCCAACTCACTCTCTGCCAGGGACTGGGCGGCCAGGGTGGTCATGGCCAGGACTTTGGAGCGGGCTCTGGATGCGGCACCAGCAAGCGGCAACGAGGTGAGGAGTTCGCAAATGCTGGTGAGGTACTGGTTGGTGATGATGATCGACATAAGGGTGCCTCCGTATCTGTCAGGGGTGGTTAGGTGAGGTTGGTGGACATGGTTTGCCAGCCGGTGTTGGAGAAGTACTCCCAGGTCACCCGCCCACCACCGGCGTCACGGATGTTTTTGATCCAGCCCTGGTTGAGCAAGCCAATCAGGGCGTTGACCCGGCTCATGAGGTCTTTGACCCGGTCGAATAGGCGGGTCATGTTGTAGTAGGACCCGTTGGTGACCACCATGACGTCGTAGGTGTGGAACGCAATCTTGGCCAGGTTGTTACTCGAAGACCACCCCGGGAACGTGCCCAGACCGTTCAGCGTGACGTCTTGGAGGGAGATGGAGCGGTTGCCGGCGGTGTAGAACGCCCACCCGTGGGTGCGCAAGCTGCTGCCCAGGTGGATGCCGGACTGGCCCCAGAACTTCCCCTTAGGATCCAAGGTGAGCACCGTGGTATAGACCGTTGCAGTCGAAGACTGCTTGTATGCCCAGTCCACGAAGTCCCCGGTGTACTCCAGCGAGTTCGTAATGCCCCGAACGTCTGGGTAGTCCTTCTTGTACTGCTCGCCGATCCAGCCGATCTTGCGGGTGCCGTACCAAAACGCCATGCCCTGGCTGGTGATCTGCCCCTCCAGGGTGGACCCGTCATACCAGGAGATTGAGTACGGGGTAATCCGGATCGTGTTCGACCAGCCCGCCAGGCCTACCTGGATCGCGTTGGAGGCGAGCTTGTCCGCGGTGATCGACCTCGACCCGATCCGTGCAGCGCTCAGGGTGCCGGTGGTGATCTTGCCGGCATCCAGAGAGCCGATCTTCGCGCTGGTGATCGCAGCATCTGCGATCATGGCGGTTTTGATGAACCCGGCTGCGATCGTGAGCTTGTCGCTGGTGATGCTGCCTGCACCGATTCGTGCCGCATTCAGGGTGCCGGTGGTGATCTTGCCAGCATCCAGGCTCGCGACCTTCGCGCTGGTGATCGCAGCATCCTTGATCATCGCGGTGGTGATGTAGCCGGCCGCAATACTGAGCTTGTCACTCGTGATGGAGGAAGCAGCAATCCGGGCGGCACTGATATAGCCACTGGTGATCTTGGCGGCATCCAGGCTCGCGATTTTCGCGTTCGTGATCGCGGCATCAGCGATCATCGCGGTCGTGATGAACCCAGCAGCGATGACGAGTTTGTCGCTGCTGATGGAGGCTGCCTTGATGCGGGCTGCGTCCAGGTAGCCGGTGGTGATCTTGGCCGCGTCCAGGGAGAGGATTTTCGCGCTCGTGATGGCGGCATCAGCGATTTCTGCGGTACCGATCGCGGCATCACCAATATGAGCACGCGTGATGGCATTGTCGCCGATGAACTCCGGGCCAGCTTTCAGCGCCACCCACGCAGAGCCTGTCCACCGCCATCTGCGCAGCGCAGTGCCGCCATCACCGACGGATGTCCGCACCTCCCAGATCGCATTGACAGGCTTGCCGGTCCCGTCACTGGTCTGGGGATCGCGGGTGGAGATGGTGTACGTCCTCGAAGTCGTGACCGCCATCTGCCCTGCAAACTCGGCTAAACCTTTGACTTGAGCAAACTTCTGATCGACGGTGGAGGCCAACTCCTGGTCAGCCGACTCAAAATCCGCACGCGCGGCAGCGATGTCGGCATCAATGCGTGAACCCAACTCAGCGGCCGCCTGCGTTGCGGCAGCATCCCCTGCCTGCATGTCAGTGCGTACCGACGCGATCGCAGCATCGAACTCACTGTCCATTTGGGTAATCCGCCCGCCCAGGTCGGTGCTGATCTGGGCGATCTCGGTGCGGGTTTGTGCGAGTTCGGCGCTGATTGCTGCGGCGGTGATGTCTCCTGCGACCTGCACCCAGCCAGGCTCACCGGTAGAGGTGGTTTGGTACACCCAGACCGCCACCGTCCCATCGCCCACGTCCTGAAACCAGGTATCCCCCAGGCGGGCACCCGCAGGCTCGTCTGCCTGGTAGTAGACGGTGTTAGACCCGTTAGCCGAGATCAGGGCGATGGCAGTGTCTTCTGCCCGGGTAGCCGCCTGCGCGGTCAGCGCCTTGATCTGGCCGGTCAGCGACCTGGCCGCCACCACACTGGGGTGGGTGGCCAGGGTCAGTGACTCATACACCCCGGCAAGCGGGTTGAAGGTGTAGCCGGTGATACGGGCGCTGGCCTGCAGACCATAAGTGTCGGCGTGCACCGTCACTCGATCCCCGATCAGGACTTGCTCCAGGCCCACCTGGTCGGGAGCCATTTCGGCTTCAATGACCAGGGCCGGCTGGTCGACATGCTCGACGCTAAACAGCCCGCGGGCTGCGTCCCGCAGCGCTTGTAGTGCCTCATCGCGGGGTAGCTCGCCCTCGCCGGGGTTGGCTGGATCCTTGGCTGCCTTGATCTGGTCGAAGGAGACCACCCGGATGTACGGGTGCGGATAGTCAGTGATGCGGGGTGAGTCGATGAAGACTTCCGGCAGGGTCAGCCCGTCAAACCCGACTGGCAGGATGCGGGTGGCAAGGCTGGTGGTGTCGCGAGTGACGGTCAAGCCTGTGAGGTTTTTGCCTTCCCACACGCTTGCCCCGCGGTCCCTGCCGCGCGCGCTCACCCAGGTGATGCGGGTGTTGTCACGGATGATCTCCCCACCCCACCGGGAAAGCAGCCCGACCTCGTCATCGATGAGGGCTTCCAGGCCGGTTTTACGCACCCACCGAGCTGTCGTGCGATACCCCATACTCGTGGTGGGCCCGGCGGTGAACGGGTGTGGGGCTGACAGGGAGGAGAGCAGGTAGGCCAGGGCCTCGCTGGCGGTGCGGTTGACGGCTGCCTTATCGACGATCACGTTCGATGCGAGGTCGCTGGTGATGTGGGTGCAGGTGGCGGTGATCAGCTGGTCGCTGGTGGCTTCCAGGGTGGTGATACGGAAACCCTGACGGGCCATGCCAGGAACCGGGGCGGCCACAATGTCGCCCTCGGCCACCATGCCCAGCTCTCCCAGCGGCCACGACAAACGCAAGGTGAAGGCCCCGTTGATTTCTTCGCTCACCTGTGCAGAGGCCAGGTGGGGGTCGAGCACCATGCGGCCGCTGGTGGTGAAGGTGGTGCCCTGCTGCAGGTCAGGGTGGTGCAGGGTGATCATGGGTGCCTCCAACGAGGTAGGAGCCGGCCAGAGACACCAGCAGGAAGGCTGATGGACGTAGCCCCGGCAGGCAGGACAGGGAAATCAGTAGCGCTCAGGGCGTCGAGGGCGATCTGCCCGGAGACGGTGCAGGTGCGTGCTGCGCAGTCGATGACCAGCTCTCCTGAGCCCGGCAGGCGCACGGTGTATGGCGTGGCCCCGATGCGGAAGGTGGCTTGCCCGGAGCCCGTGAGGGTGATGGTGGGGCGGGCGGGGATGAGGCTCGGGTTGCTCACCTGCAAGCTGCCGCCGGCTGGCAGGCTGATGGGGACCAGCCCGGACTCCAGGTAGGTGAAAGGCCGGCAGGCGATCTCGAGGGTGGCCTGAAAGCGGCTACCAAACCGGGTCACTTCACTGACTGCGGCGGAGACGGTGAGGAAGAATCGGCCAGGCAGGTGGCTCAGCCGCAACTCCAACCCGGGTGTGGCGCACACTCCGGCGAGCTGGTCGATGACCTCGAGTGAGGGGGCGAGCAGGCCGATGGTGAGGGTGCGAAGGCTCCAGCCTCGCGGGCGCATCAACCTGCCCTCCCCGCCGATGATCTCCACCTCATCAACCACCCTGGCTGTCGGGGTGAGTACCGGTGGGTTGGTGATACGGCACCCGGTGGCCAGTGAGTTGAAGGTGCCGAGGATAAACGAGCGCACCATGTCCTCCTTTATGCGGGTAACAGGGTTGAGGCGCGTGCGCGGCCTGCGATTGCTTTGTCCATCAGGGGTGCTAGGCGGCCTACCAGCGTGCCGTCATTGAGACGCACTTGGATATCGAGCCGGTCGATCACCGCCTGGGCGGCTTGGGTGGCGATAGCTTCAACATCCACACCACCAGCAGAGGCAGCAGCGGTGAGCCCGCCGATAGACGCTGATGCGGGGGTTCCATTAGGTGTTATGGCGACAGGGATTCTCACCCCGCTGGCAAGGCCGGCCAGGGTGTCGGTGACGTCTCCTGCCATGGCCTGGGCTGCATCCACCGCACGTGCCCCGTAGCCGTGATGCCTCCGGCAAGGCCGCGGGTGAGCATGTCACCCACCCAGGCCATCTGCTTCGAGGGTGAGTGGATCCCGAAGTAGCCGGTGATCCCATCCCAAATGTCCGCACACCAGGAAGCCACCTTGTTCCACAACCAGCCAGCCAGGGACTGGATCCCGTTCCACAGGCCGCGCACCAGGTTCATCCCCACATCCGCCAACTGCCCGTAGCCTGAGGCCAGGCCGCCCACAATCGCAGAAATAATCTGCGGCAGAGCCGACACGATCGTGCCGATAATCTGCGGCAGCGCCGTAATCAGCGAGGTCAACAGGCGGATACCAGCATCGACGAGCTGTGGAAGTGCTGCCAGCAGTGCGCTAATGACAGCGGCGATGATGGTTGGCATCGCGGCCACGAGGGTCTGAATGATCTGCGGCAGCGCCCCAATCAGGGCTGTGAGCAGCCGGATACCGGCGTCGATAAGCTGCGGGATAGCAGTCAAGATCCCGGTCACGATGCTGGTGATGATCTGTGGCAGGGCCGCCACGATGGCCTCAATGATCGTCGGCAGCGCCGTGACAATGCTGGTCAGCAGTTGGATGCCTGCGTCGATGATCATGGGGATCGCGGCAATGATGAAGTCCACCAGCGCCTGAATAATCTGCGGCAGTGCCTCAATGAGTACCGGCAGGGCTTGGATCAACCCCTGGGCCAGGCCCGTGATCAGCTGCAGGGCTGCGGCCAGGATCATGGGCAGGTTGTCTGCCAGCACCTGCACCATGGCGGCAAGGACCTCGGCCATGCCGACCAGCAGGCTGGGCAGGCCCTGGCCGATACCGTCAATGAGGGCGGTGAGGATCTGCACCCCCACATCAAGCAGGCCCGGCAGAAGATTCAAGATCCCACCGATCACGGTGGTGACAACGGTGGAGGCCAAGGTGGCGATGCTCGGCCCCATCGTGGAGAGGGATTGGACGATGGTGTCCAGTGTTTTGAGTAGCTCCACCCCGATCTTGGGTACCTCGGTCGCGAGGAACTGAGCCGCCTGATCAATGACGGTGCTAAGGGCTTTAAGGAGGCCTGTCACGCCACCGGACTCAAACCCAGCGGTGAGCGCATCAACCCAGGAGTTCACCGCCGGCAGCGCGGTGGAGGCCAACAGTGAGGACAGGCCACCAGCTAGTGCGCCTTTCAGGCCTGCGATGCCGTCTTGCAGGGTGGAAACCTGCCCGGAGAAGGTTTTCGACTGGGCTTCCATCGCCCCATAAAACTGGCCACCCTCCGCCGTCGCCGAGGCGAAGGCGTCTGCGACCATGTCGGCGCTGATCGCACCCTTTTCCATCTCCTCTTTAAGCTCACCGACACTCTTACCGGTCTTCTTGGCCATCTCCTGCAGGGGGTTGAACCCGGCGTTGATCATCTGCAACAAATCCTGGCCAGAGAGCTTGCCAGCACTAGAGACCTGTGCGAAGGCGAGGGTCAAAGATTCAAGCTTTTGGGCGTCGCCCTGGGAAATATCACCCAGCTGACCTAGGCGCAGCTTCGCCTCATCCGCACTGATACCAAACGCCATCAACGTTTGGGTGTTTTTGGCCAGATCCTCCATCCCAAACGGGGTCTTCGCGGCCGTGACCTTCAGGTCGTTGACCAGCTGCTGGGCCTTGGCCTGGTCGCCCAGCATGGTGGTAAAGCTCGTGGTGTACTGCTCCATCGAGGCGTTGTAGGCAACACCGTCCTTCATGGCCTGGGCAAACCCGCGACCAATCCCCGCGATCGCCCCGCCAATAGCCTTGACCCCGCCGATGATCGCCTCAGCAGCAAGATTGGCTTTGAGGACATCACCGAAAATGCGGGTCTTACCCGAGGTGTCATCGAGCTCGCCGCCGAGTTCGTCGACCTCGCGGGAGAGCTTGTCCGCACCAGATGCTGCGTCCTTGAGCTCACCCTCCGAGTTGCCTGCCGCGGTGGTGAGCTGGTCGATCTTAGTAGTGTTCTCGGAAAGTTCGCGCTCCATGTCGTTGAGCGTCGCGGTGGCGTTGTTGAGCTGGATCCGCCAATTCTGGGTGCGAGAATCCGACTGGCCAAACGAAGCAGACGCGTTATCCAGTGCGGCCTTGAGCGCCTGAATCTTGGAGCGCTGGGCCTCGATCTCTTTGCCCAGCACCTGGTTGCGGGCGGTCAGGGCGTCAGCGTCGGTGGCGTTTTTCCCGAACTGGGAGGCCACCACCTTCATTTCTGAGCCAAGAACCCGCATCTCACGGTTGATGTCCGCGATCGCTTTCTTGAACTCCCGCTCGCCCTCCAGGCCAATCTTCAAACCAAAAGTCGAATCAGCCATGGCATGTGCCTTTCTGGGGATACGGAAAAGCCCCACCACGTCCTGTGATGGGGCCAGTGATTGGTTGGGGTCCTGTTCCGGCGAGCTATTCGCTCTCTAGCGTCAGAGCATGGGCGAGGAGGCGGCCTGGGTGCACAGCGCCATGTTTTTGCTAGAGTGATGGCAATCGTTCAGCCCGCCTCAGCCTTGTGCTGGGAGTGGGCTGGATCTTTATCTGCGCCAAGAAGGAGGAGGGGACGTCTCGTCCACTTAAACCGGGCTACAGGTCGGATGGAAAATAGTGTCGAGACACTCAGCTGTCGAGCGGCCCAAGGTCCTCTTGGCTCCTACAGCAGCTACGTACTAATCTGGTCTTACCAGTACCGGCTCGCCGCGTCTTCTGATGTGGTCAGAGCCGGTCGTCATTTTTGTCTGGCTCGTGGCAATGTCGCCTGGATGTGTGTGCGATCGTTAGGTACTATCGATACCAACACGACCGGTTCCGCCGCCCATCTCGGTGGGAGTCCAGGGCCGGTCCCTTTGCTAATGCAACCCGATCCACCAAGAACTAGGCTGATCGGGCCTATTTCGTCATCTGTATGTTTTCTTCCAGCCACGCGCGAGCATTAGGATCAATCCACTCCATCAGCAGGCATGCACGGCGAAAATCAGCGTCAAGATCACGACGAAACACCGGCTCGAGATGAGCTGCCCGATTACGCACATGGTTAATGTCAGCTAAGACCGCCGAGACTTGTTGCTGCCGAACGCGAAGGTCCGAATCGCCATATGGGAAAGCTCGATGAACCGCTGGTACCCAGAGGGATGCGTAATAGCGCCTCGAAGTCATAAAGCGCCAAAATCCAAATGACAGCTCCGCAGCAATGCTGCCATGACTGACTTTCCTACCAGTGTGTCGCACACGCTTCTTAGCTGCGCGAATATCCTCCTGTGCCTTCGAATCCAACACTGGCAGGTCAAACCAGTCAGCTATTCCATCGCGCTGTGCCGCATAGTTGGCCAGGCTCTTATCAATGCTGTTGCGTGTCACAACTTCAACCATGCCGGTCATTCTTTGAATCGAAGCCGCAATATCAAGGTTGTGTTGATAGAGCACGAAGGCCTCGTCGAGGAGACCATCACAGGCGTTGAGGTAGGTGGACATGCGCTCGGCGGAGAGCAAACGCATCATGACCTGGGGATCCCAACCACGTGCTCCCGTACTAGGCATAGCCCGCCCTCCTGTGCTAACATGGTCTGCGAAGACCCCGGAACGATCCCCAGCTTTGGCTGCATCGCCGGGGTTACCGCTTTTCTTACACTGGTACCTGCCCCGGCGAGAATACCTGCACGGCAGGTGCTGCCAGATAGTGTTCCACCGGGGTTTTTCCCTATTCTACCTCCGCCCTTGGTTTGGCTTAGATCCCTGCGGGGATGACCTCATCAATCGTCACCTGCGAGTTGGTGCGGCTGGGTTGTTCGTGTTGCCAGTGGCATTCGACCAAGTCCAGTAGCACGCCAAGTGGGAGCAGGGCTGTCTGCCAGCGGTCCAGGTGCAGGTAGCGGTGGGCCAGATAGGTCAGTCTCGTGAGTGTTTCGGCCCATCCGCTACCTGTGGGTGTGCTGCTCAGGCTTTTGGGGAGGCGACCTCACGGCGCATGCCTGCCTCCAAGGCTGCGGTGATCGCGTCCTTGTAGTCGGCAAGCTCCCCGGGCACGGTGAGCAGCTCAACCTCCTCAGCGGTGATCTGCGGCCACTCATCCCCGTTGGCATACAGGTTGTGGATGAGGACGGATTGGTTGGCCAGCAGGGCGATCAGCCAGCAGATTTCACCGATCTGCTCACCCAAATCATTGGAGGATTCCAGCTTGTCGCCAAGCTGCTCGAGCCCACCGTAGCGGGAGGCGATCTCTCGGGTGGCGCGGGTGGTCAGCACCAGTTCCAGGTCTCGTCCGCCCAGGCGGATGAACGCCGAGTGTCCCGGGCCTTCGGGCAAAGCGCTGGTGGGGGTCTTCTTCTTGGGTGCCATGCGTGTTCTCCTTAGTTGCCAGAGCCCGTGGTCGTGGTGGTTGTGGTGTAGGCCGGCTCATACACGGTGCTAAACCAGGCGTCCGTGATGGTCTTTGCGGCCTCCCCTTCGGTGGTTTCCACCTTCCACGGATGCTTGCCCGAGGGGTCGGGCTTGGTGCGGCGCAGGATCGTGCCCTCGATCTCCGGGGTGGAAAACTCGATCGAATCGCCCTTGGTGGTAAGGGATGCGGTGGGAACGGCGAAGCGGACCTTGTAGAGCCAGAAGTACCGGTAGGTGCCATTCGCTTTGCGGGTGCGGAACCCGATCGCGACCGGCGCCCCGCCATCCTCGGAAGTTGAGACCAGCACCTTGTTCTTATCGATGACCGCACCGACCAGGTCGGCGGCCACCTCGGCGCTGATGTCATCCACACCCAGGGTCAGGGTGCCGGATTTGAATTCTTTGACGACCTCGGCAGGTCCGTCGTCCGCATACAGGATTGCTTCTGCGACCTCGATGGACACCTCCGCGCTGATGGCCTTGGCCAGCTGCTTAGGTGTGCCGTAGGTTTCCTCACCAGTGGAGGGGTTTTCCGTGATGGTCGCGTAGTACAGGGAATCGAGTCCGATGGTTGCCATAGTTGGAGTTTCCTTTCGTTAGAGCGTGTGGTGGATTTGGGTATCGATGGCGTAGTGGTGGTAGCCGGTCTCGTCCTCGAACCCGATATAGGAACGAGCCGTGACCGTGACACCACCAGCCAGTAGCGCGGCGGTGAGCTGGTCGCGAAGCGGCAGGTAGTTGCCCCGCGCATACAAGGACAGGCGTGCTTCTTCGATCTGGGCCCCTGGGGTGTTATCCCCGTACAGGGCCAGGGTGTCCACCAGCGGGGTGAGCACCACGAACGCTTCCGGCAGCGGGGTTTCGGTAAACAGGCCCACCCGCACCGGCAAGCCGAGCTTCTCGCAGACGGTGGTGAGGTGCTCCAGCAGTGGGATGCTCTCGCTCATGTGCTGCCTTTCGGGAGGCGCTCTGTCAACACTCGTTTCATGGCCTCCAAGGCTGGGGCGCGGGTGGTGCGGCGGGTGCGGGTAAGAAACGGACGGGCTACCTGGCGGGTGGAGCCGTATTCGAGGATGGTCGCGATCTTCGCGTTCACACCCCCGTCTTGGCGGGGCTCATCGAAGCCGACTTTCACGTTGTGGTTTCCCGCCCGATCCGTCTTCACCGGGGTGAGGCCCAGGGCTGCGACAAGCTGGCCGGTGGAGTACCTACCGGTAATAGAGGCAGCAAGGTTGGCGCGCATGACCGGCTCAACCACACTGCCGGCGGCTTTCAGGGCTGCTTCGGCATGCTCATCGAGGTGGGCTCCTGCCGCCGTGAGCTCATCGAGCACAGCGGTGGGAAGTTTCACGGTTGCCCTAGCCATTACCTAACTCCTTCTTGTGAATACGGCGCCGACCGTAAGCCTTTGCTTAAACCGCCAAACCTGCTAATATCGGTACATCACGTTTATAACCATGAGAAGCGATATTTCAGGCGGTGGAACGACGATGATTGATGAAGAGACACTGGCTGACAAGGAGTCAGCCACCCGTGCGGCGTGCCTTTTCCATGGATTTTCAGATATCTCGCGAATGCGTATCGTTCAACATCTCTTCAACGGTGAGCACAACGTCAAGCAACTCACTGCTCATCTGGGGTTGGCGCAAACCACCGTGTCAGGACACTTGGCGTGTCTGCTGGATTGCGGGGTTATTCAGCGGCGTGCGGTGGGTCGCTCCTCCATGTATTCACTCACCCACCCCCAGAAGACGATGGCCCTTCTAGTTGCAGCACAAGACCTGTTATCTGCAACAGGCCAGGCGGTGACTTTGTGTCCACGTCACGGTATCGAGGCCCTACGCAACACAACCAAGGAGGAACAGTGAACGTTACCGACACAACAACCGATTGCTGCAGAGAATGCACCACTAACACAAAGGATTCGAACGGGCCGGCTCTCAGCCCGCAAAGGCGAACAATACTGAACAGGCGTGCTAAAACCCTTGCCCAAGGTCTAGTGCTCTACAACGTCGCCGAAGGAGTGATCTCGATTGCTTCCGGTTTAGTAGCAGGCTCGATCGCCTTGGTCGGGTTCGGCCTTGACTCCGCCGTCGAAGTCCTGTCCGGACTGGTCATTATTTGGCAGTTCCGTCACGCAAATCCCGAGGCATACGAGCGCAAAGCACTAGGTCTCATAGCCGGAGCCTTCTTTATCTTGGCCGCCTACGTCGGTACCGAATCAATACTCACCATGATTGAAGGACATAAAGCAGCTCCTTCCTTAGCGGGGATCGTGATCGCAATCCTCTCCGTCATCATCATGCCCACCGTGTCCCTCATACAACGACGAACGGGGCAGGAACTCGGATCCGCCTCCGTAGTAGCCGATTCCAAACAAGTGCTGCTATGTGCAGTCATGTCCTTAGCACTCCTATTGGGGCTGGTAATCAATGCACTGTGGGGCTGGTGGTGGCTTGACCCCGTAATCGGTCTATTCATCGCCCTACTTGCACTCCGAGAAGGAATCGAAGCCCTACGCGGCAAAGCCTGCGCCTGCACCTCAGGACTTAGTCAATAATCAGCGCCCCGCAGGTCAATCAGTCACGTTGTTCACCTTCGGGTGAATGTTGGTGTGCTTCGATCACGGTGTAGCGGCCGACCTGTTCGACAGTGTCGATGACCCAGCGCCCATCGGCCGCGGCGATCACCATGGACTCATCCACAGTGATTGCGGGGTGGGTGCGGATGCGGAAGATCGCGGTGGCTTTCGTGTAGGCCGCACGGTTAACCCACGCTGAGCTGGCGTGGCGGTGCTCCACCTCTGCTCGCACTGTGGCCACAACGTTCTCGGCCACGATGTCGAACCCGGCTCTATCCCTCGTGTGGCTCAGGGCGACGATGTCGATGGCATGCCGCATCTGACCAAGACCCATGAGGATCACACCTTCCATTCCCGGTCCATCACCAACAACCGGTGGATCGCTTCCCAGGCGGCGCGGGCGGCGTCGGTTTTGTCTGCCCAAAACCCTCCGGTTGCACCATCGCGTGCCTCATACATGTGGGTTGCCAGCATGACCACGCCCTGGGTGGTGGCCGGGCTCATCGCGTGGGTGGCGTAGAAGCCGTCCGGCAAGTGCTGAAAAGACGCGGCGTAGGAGGTGGCGGCGTCCACCAAGTGTGCGATCAGCTCATCATCGGCCTCGAAGTCAACCTGCAGATTCGCTTTCACCAGTGCGGTGAGTTCTGCTGTGGACATCCGCCACCTCCTTATCGCTAGTCGGGTTTAGGCGCTGGCCTTCTGGGTGAGGACCTGCACGGCCTCGGGGACAATCAGCTTGCCGTCGAGGCGCTGGGAGGCCAGGAACCCAACCTGCCCGGTGGTGGCAAACAACTCGTTGAGCCGCTTGAAGGAGCGTCCCACCCGGTCGGCGATCCAGTAATAGGACAGGTCACCGAAGGCGACGGTGCGCGCCCCGGCCTTGATTTCGGGAACGAACGTGGATGTGTGTACCGGGCGGCCAAGGATAGTGTCCGGCTCTCCTGCGGTCAGGGCTGGCTGCCACAGGTACTGGCCGGTGGTGTCCTTGAGCTTGCGCACGGTCTTGACGGTGGCGTCGTTCATCAGCCACACCGCGTTCTTGCGGTACGGGGCTCGCAACGCGTAATGCAGGTCGATGAGATCATCCGCCGTAATGTCGGTTGCCTTCGCCGTGGTCACCGTGGACTGCGCACCGGAGGTGGCGTGGAAGACACCGGTGGGCTTACCCGAGCCGTCACCGTTGATGAAGGCTTCCTCTTCGGCGGCACCCATACGGCGAGCAAACTCGGAGGCGAGATAGGCCTCGATGTCGAATGCGGAGTCGTTGAGCAGCTCTTCGCTGACCTTGAGGAAGGTGCCGAGCTTGAACGCAGAGAGGGTGACCTGGTTGAAGGTGTCATCGGACTCGGTGTAGGGCTTGCCCTCATCCAGCCACGCCGCGCTGCCGTGGGTGGCGACCACCGGGATCTTGCGGTCCCCGCTGGTGGTGGTGATGACCTTGGCCAGGGTGCGCATGATGTTCTGATCGGCCAGGGTGTCGACCAGGGTGCGTTCGAACTCATCAGGCACGAGATAGCCGCCCTCCGTGTCCGTGCCGACGGACAGGGCGTTTCGCACCTCTGCCGGTGAGTGGTTCAGGCGCATCGCGTCCCAAAACGCCCGCTTGTAGGTGGCAGAAGCACGACCCGCCGGTTCGCCCTCGTCGGTGTGGAAAACGGCAGTGTTCATGCCAGGCCGGGCGGTCAGCGGCGGGCGGGTTGCGCGGGCGAGCTGGTTATCGAGTGCTTCGGCGCGCTCATTGCGGGCAATCTCCCGGGTGAGGTCCTCGATCTCTGCCTCCATACGGGCGTACTGAGCATCGTCCTCGGCGGTGAGGCATCCGGTTTCAGCATCGCGGCGCTCATCGAGGAAAGCCTTCGCAGCCTCCCACGCTGCAGCGCGACGGGCGTAGAGGTCAGTGGTGGTCATGGTCATGATCAGTGTTCCTTTCAAGACGGAATTAGTGGGGTTGGTTGGCCAGGGCGGCGTACAGGTCGGTAATCCGCCGACCCAGACGTTCAGGTACAGCGGGTTGGTGGTGGTTGATCTTGTTCACCAACGCGGCGGTGGTTGCTGCGGCGCTAAAGGTGAACCCCGCACCCAGGTTGTCGGGTACGGGGTCAACAGCGGCAGGCTCGGCGGGGCCGGGTGGCGTGAACGCCTGCGTGGGTTCGCTGGGTTGGTAGAGGCCGTCAGCGAAACCGAGATTGATGGCGGCTTTTGCGTCCATCCAGGTTTCCTCATCCATCAGCCGGGCAAGCTTGGCCCTCTGCATGCCGGTGCGTAGCTCGTAGGCGTTGATGATGGATTCCTTGACCGCACCCAGCATCTCCACCGCGCGGGTGAGTTCGGCGGCGTCTCCGGTGGCCAGGGTGGCGGGGTTGTGGATCATCATCATCCCCACCGGGGAGATCAGCACCTCGCTACCAGCCATCGCAATCACGGACGCGGCCGATGCAGCTAGGGCGTCGATGATCACGGTGACCGGATACGGGTAGTCCATGAGCATCGTGTAGATCTCGGCCGCCGCCACGCAATCCCCACCCGGGGAGTTGATCCACACCTGGATCGGGCCTGCTCCTGCTTCCAGCTCGGAGCGGAAAATGCCGGGCGTGACATCATCGTCGAACCAGGAGTCGGCCGCGATGACGCCGCCAATACGCAAAACCCGGTGCGAGGACTCCTCTACACCGGGCGGATCGGCTGGGGGCTGCTCCCAGTTCCAAAAACGGTTAACCGTCATAGTCTGCCTCCTCTCTGACGGATGCTTTGGGCTGGGTCATTGGTGTCCTCCTCAGTCGTAGGTGTGGGTTGTGTGGTGGCATACGCCCCGGCCAGGGACAGCGGCAGCATGTTGCCGTTGACCAGGTACAAGTCCCCGCCATCCTCGGGTTTGATGCGGTCGAGGTTTTCCAGCTCGCGGATGTCGTTGGCGCTCATCCACCCGTTCTGCCGGGCTACCGCATAGCCCTGCATACGGCTCGCGTAGTCACCGCGCAGCAGGCCCTCGAGGTTGAACTTCACGAACACGCCGGTATCGCGAGGATCCAGCAGGGTTTTGGTGAGGGCTTGTTCCCAACGGATCACCCACGGGTCGAGGGTGTATTTGACGAACTCGAGGGACTGCTGCTCGATGTTCGAGAAGCTGGACTTGTCGAGATCGCCGATCATGTGCGGCGGGATGCGGAAGATCCGGGCGATCTCACCCATCTGGAACTTGCGGGTCTGCAAAAACTGAGCCTGCTCAGGGCTGACCGAGATGGGCGTGTACTTCATGCCCTCCTCTAACACCGCGATCTTGTTACCGTTGCGCGCTCCACCGAACGTGGCGGTCCAGGATTCCCGCACACGGCTCGGGTCTTTGATCGTGCCGGGATGTTCGAGTACCCCGCCGGGTGCGGCACCGTTAGCGAAGAAGGATGCTCCGTAGTCTTCGCAGGCTTGGGCCATGCCGATCGCGTTTTTCGCCATCGCAATCGGGGAATACCCAACGAGGCCGTCAAACCCCAACCCCGGAATGTGCAACACCTCAGAGGGTGGGAGTACGACGCGCTCGTATTCGGCCCTCGGTGGTTCCTCGCTCGTGCGCTGGTACTCGTAGTAGAGCCGGCCCGCAGTATCCCGGCCCACGCTCATCCGGTTGGGCATCAGCGGGTACAGGCCGATGACTTCGCCGCGTCCGTTGCGGATCACCTGCGCAAAGGCGTTACCCCACAACAGCAGGTGGGTCATGAGGGTTTCCCGGAACACGAAGCTTGTCATCTCCGGGTTCGGCTCATCGTGCAACAGGCGGTAGAGCGGATGGCTAACCGCCTTCTCCTTCCCGCCATCCGTGCGGGTTTGGTAGACGTGCAACGGTAGGCCGGCGATGGCCTCAGCCAGAATCCGCACACAGGAGTAGACGGCGGTCATCTGCATGGCGGTACGCTCATTGACCGCACGGCCAGCCGATGTGGGGCCGAACAGGAACGAGTAGCCAGACGAGAGCTGCGTGTTGGTCGGGGCACGTCGGGTAAACCAGTCTTTAATTGACATATCGACACCTTTTCGGCGAAAACAGAAACTATAAGAGGGAACGCGATGAAGGTTGAACACCGACGTGAGGATGGTGAACTTCTCGGCTGGATTGACATCCACGAGGACGGCTCATGCACAGCGATCGACTTGCTCGGACGAGTGAGCGCTGCTGGTGATTGGGACGAGTGCGAAAACCAGCTCGAGGCCCAAGGCTTATCCTATCTGGCAGATCTTTATGCCCTGGAAGTCACACCGGGACTCTGGGTACGGGTCCGCATCGTTGAAGTCAACTCCACTCGGGTCCGAGTGAAGGAAGATGACTTCGGAGACGCCACCATCTCCACTCCCATCCACGACGTGCCGATTCCGGTGGACAATCGCCTCGTTCCATACGCCCTGGCACCCGGTGAGGTTCACAGCACGAGCAAACCTCGCTCGTCGTAGACCGA
>CAMCJC010000004.1 GCA_945875065.1 uncultured Propionibacteriaceae bacterium
CGGCCGCGGCGCCCTGGACGCGTCGAAGTGGGACGGCGTCGCCTACCGCTCGATCGGAGACGGCACCATCTGATGACTCGGGTCCGTCACCTGAGCAGCGTCCACGACATCGGCGATACCCGCGTCTCCCACAAGGAGTGCCGCTCCCTGATGGAGGCCGGGTACGACGTCGCGCTGATCGCCTGCCGAGCCGGCGACACCACCGTCGCCGGCGTGCCGGTCATCGGCGTCGGGGTCCCCCGCAACCGGTTCCACCGGATGCTGGTCAAGACATGGGTGATCTTCGCCCGAGCCTTGAAGGAACGCGCCGACATCTACCACTTCCACGACCCCGAGCTGCTGCCCGTCGGGCTGGCGCTTCGGGCGTGCGGGAAGAAGGTCGTCTACGACGTCCACGAGGACGTGCCGCTCCAGATCATGAACAAGACCTGGATCCCGGCCTGGGCTAAGAAACCCTTGTCAGGGATCGTCCGGGCGCTGGAGGGGGTAGCGGCGAGGGTGCTGAGCGGCATTGTCGCGGCCACCCCGTCGATCGGTGACCGCTTCCCGAAGCCCAAGACGGCCGTCGTCCAGAACTTCCCCGAGAAGGGTCTGGCGACCACCCGCAACGACAAGCCCTTCGAGGACCGCGAGTACGCGTTCATCTATGTCGGAGGCCTGTCGAAGCAGCAGGGGTTGTTCGAGATGCTGCGGGCCTTCGAGTCGCTGCCCGAGGGCGCGAAGGGCCTACTCGCCGGCAAGTTCAAGCACCTCCAGGCCGAGGCCGAGGCCACCCCCGGCTGGAGCCACGTCGACTACCCGGGTCTGCTCGGGCGCGACGACGTCGTGGCGGGCCTGCGTGACGCGAAGGTCGGGCTCGTGCTCGACCACCCGATCAGCAACTACCTCGAAGGCTATTCGACCAAGATGTTCGAGTACATGGCTTGCGGCCTGCCGTTCATCTGCTCCAACTTCCCGCTGTGGGTCAAGATCGTCGCCGAGGACGACTGCGGAATCACTGTCGACCCGTTCGACAACGACGCCGTCGTCGCCGCGTTCACCCGCCTCCTCGACGACCCCGCCGAGGCCGCGCGGATCGGTGAGAACGGCCGCCAGGCGATCCTGAACAAGTACAACTGGGAGGTCGAGTTCGACAAGCTGCTCGCCTGCTACGAGAGGCTGTAGATGTTGCTCCCCTCCCGGATCTTGGTGCTCGCCCCGCACACCGACGACGCGGAACTCGGCGCGGGCGCGTCGATTGCGAAGTGGATCGAGGCGGGCGTCGACGTCCACGTCGCCGTGTTCTCGACGGCGGAGGAGTCGCTGCCGGACGGTTCCGTTCCGACCCGCCTAGCCGACGAGTGCCACGAGTCACTCGATGTCCTCGGCATCCTCCGCGAGAACCGCACGGTCCTCAGCTACCCGGTCCGCAAGCTCGGCTACCACCGGCAGGAGGTCCTGGAGCACATGGTTCAGCTGGGGCGCGACCTCGACCCGGACTGGGTTCTGATCCCCTCCGGCGCCGACCTTCACCAGGATCACTCGACGATCCACGACGAGGCCCTGCGGGCGTTCAAGCACAAGACGGTCCTCGGCTACGAGCTGCCGTGGAACCACATCACGTTCTCGGCGTCGGCGTTCGTGACCTTCGAGCGCCGCCACCTGGACAAGAAGTGGGAGGCGCTGCAGCGGTACGAGTCGCAGCTGGAGCTGGCCCGCCCGTACTTCACCCTCGAGTTCCACGAGTCCCTGGCCCGGGTGCGCGGCCTGCAGGTCAAGCACGAGTGGGCCGAGGCGTTCGAGCTGATCCGCGTCGTGTTCTGATGATCGTCACCATCCACCAGCCGAACTTCGCCCCCTGGACCGGCTATTTCGACAAGATGACCAAGGCCGACGTCTTCGTCCTCCTCGATACCGTCCCGTTCACCAAGGGCGGCTTCCAGAACCGGGTGAAGATCAAGGGCACCTCTGGCCCGCAGTGGCTGACGGTCCCCGTCCACACCAAGGGCCGGCTCGGTCAACTCACCAGCGCCGTCGAGACCAACGAGGCGACGCCGTGGCGCGAGAACCACGTCAAGACCCTGAAGACGCTCTACGGCCGCTGCGCCGGCTTCGAGGCGGCCGAGGCGCTCCTGACTGAGGTCTACGCCGGCGGGGTGAACCTGGCCGACCTGTGCGTCGACCTGATAACCCGCGTCCGCGACCACTACGGCATCACCACGAAGCTGGTCCGATCCTCTCAGTTGCGGGCGACGGGGTCGTCTTCGGAGCTGCTGGCCGCGATCGTCGCTGAGCTCGGCGGCGACACGTACCTCTCCGGCCCTTCCGGTCGCAGCTACCTCGACCCGCAGGTCTTCGCCGACCGCGGCATCGCCCTGGACTACCACTCGTTCCAGCCGACGCCTTACCCCCAGCCCCACGGCGACTTCGTCGGGGGTCTGAGCATGCTCGACCATCTCGCCTGCGGCGCGGACCCCTGGTGGTGACGAATCGGCCCGCCTGGAGGCGGGCCGATTGATTACCGTCTAGACGATCGCTATCGCCGCGACGTCCAGGTGGCTGGCCTCGGCGAGGTTCAGGGCCGCCCGGACCTCCTCGCGCGACGTCTTCCCGGCCTTGACCACGACGACGGCCGCGTCGCCGAGTTGCGCGCCGAGCAGGCCCGCGCTCGTTACCAGCAGCGCCGACGCGGTCACCAGCACCCAGTCGTATTCGAGGGCGACGCCCTCCAGCGCCCGCTTCACGGCATCGCGCGTCAGGAACTCGGCCGGGTTCGGCACCGGCCCGCCGGCCGGCACGACCTTCACGTCCCCGTCGACCACGACATCGGCGAGCTTCGCCTCGCCGGTCGCGACATCGACCAGGCCCTTGCCGTCGCCGAGCGGCCGCTGGCCCAGGTCGAGGTCGACCACGACGACGCTCTTTCCTGCGACGTTCCGCGCGACCTCCTTGGCGAACTCCCCGCTAGCCGCCCCGACGCCGGTGAACGCGATGATGTTCGCGCTCGAATCCTCGACGAGGTATTTCAGCCCTGCCGCAACCTTGGCCGCTGCCGTCTCGCCGCCGCCCGCGCCGATGACCGCCTCGTCGGTGACCTCCGCGAGGTCGCTCTCGGTTCGGACGCGGTTGTCGAGGAGAATCCGCACGAACACGTAAGACGCCGCAATGAACACGCAGATCGCGCCGGCGACCAGCGCCAGCGACATCTTCCCGACCTCGCCCTCGGCGAGAAGCTCCTTCGAATACGTGATCGTCTTGATCTTGATGCTCAGGCCGCCATAAGAGGGGATCGCGCCGCCGTCGACCTCCTTCTGGAAGGCGGTGCCGATCGCCTTGACGAGAGCCTCGGACTGCTTCTCCTCGCCCTTGAAACTGAACCAGAACACCAGCGACTGCGCCGGCGTGTTCACCGACAGGCCCTTCAAGATCTGGTCGGTGCCGATCTTCGGCGTTACCGACTTACCAGCCGGATCGACGACCTGCGGGGAGGTGATCAGCGACGTCGCCGACGCGATCATCGCGTCGATCGCGGGGACCTTTTCGACATTCTCGCCGCCGACGACCTCCAGCACCACGGCCCCAGTCGCGCGGTATTCCTTCGACGCGGTCAGAAGCAGGAGCGACGCCCCGGCGGCGCCCAGCAGCGCCCCGAGAATCAGGCCGACGATGACGTGCTTGGTGGCCCTTCTAAGAACCGACTTCAGTGTGTTCAACCTAGTCCCTTCCTCCGGCAGGCAGCCCCAGCTTAGCGGCATGTTCCTTATAGACTGAGCGGGCGAGCCAACAGGAGGAATGCATGTCGAAGCAGCCCTGCGTCGTGTGGATCACGTCGGGATTCCCCTACGGTCGGGGGGAGCAATTCATCGAGACCGAGGTTCCCTACTGGGAGAAGTTCCCCGGCCGCGTCATCCTGCTGCCCGAGAACGCCGCTGACGCGGACGCTCGCCCCGTGCCGCCGGGCGTTGAGGTCGACACTCGCCTGATGGATCGCTGGCACGAGCGGGCCGATCAGTTGCGGGGCCTCGCCCGCGCCATCGCCTCCCCTTGGCTGTGGCGGGAGGTCATGGACCTTAAGGGACTCGGCTACACCAAGTACCGCCTTCAACACGCCCTGTTGACCGCCGTGCGAATGAGCATGGAGTTGCGGGCCCTCAAGGAGATAGAGCGCGACCTCGGCCAGCCGATCGACGTCGTCTACACGTACTGGATGTCGGTCGGGACCTGGGCGGCGAGCCTGGCCAAGCGTGCCGGCTACGTGCGTCGCGTCATCTCCCGCGCTCATCGCTCCGAGTTCTACGATTACGCCCGCCCCGCGGGCTACACCGCCTTCGTGCCGCAGTTCGCGCCTGACCTAGATGCGCTGGCCGTGATCTCCGACGACGCCAAGGAGCACGCACCCCGCTACGGGTTCAGGCCGGAGCAGCTGAAGGTGGCTCGGCTCGGCGTAGTTCCCGGACCGGCGTCGCGGCCGACGGCCGCCGACGAGCTGTCGCTGCTGTCGGTCAGCACCCTGACGCCCGTCAAGCGCGTCAACCTGATGATCGATGCAATCGCCGAGGCCGCGCGTCGCCTCCCCGAGGTGAGGTTCACGTGGCGCCACGCCGGCGACGGGCCCTTGAAGGACGAAATCCATGCGCAGGCCAAATCCGCGCTCGGGCCGCTGCAGAACGTCAACTACGACTTCCTAGGCCACATCAACAACTCCGATCTCCTGGCCCTCTACGGCACCACCCCCGTCGACCTCCTGCTTAACTCCAGTGAGTCCGAGGGCGTGCCCGTTTCCATCATGGAGGCGATGATGCGCGAGGTTCCGACGATCGCCACCGATGCCGGAGCCACCAAGGAGGTGCTCCTCCCCGAACTGCTGGTCCCCATCGAGGGCGCGGATCGAGCGATGGCCGACAAAATCGTCGAGTACCACCTGCGCGCGAAGAACCCGGCGTTCCGTGCGAAAGCCCGGGAACGCGCCGAATCGCGCTACTCGGCGGCGACGAACTACGCGGCCTTCGTCGACCTCGTCACCGACCTCGCCACCAAGCCATGACCCGAGTCGAATCCCCCGTCGTCAAGGGCGCCCTGATCGTCGGCACGCTTCTGGTGTTCGCGATGCCATTCATCGCCTCGCTCGGTTCGGTCGTGACCGTCGCCGGGCTCGCCGCCGCCCGCCCGTGGGCCGCCGCCATGCTGGTCGTCTCGCTGTTCGCGGTTCCCCGATGGAACAGGTCTGTGAAATGGGTGGCGATCCTCACCGTCGGCTGGAGCC
This sequence comes from uncultured Propionibacteriaceae bacterium, assembly GCA_945875065.1. GTDB lineage: Bacteria > Actinomycetota > Actinomycetes > Propionibacteriales > Propionibacteriaceae > Arachnia. Next base: position 5,243 of record CAMCJC010000004.1, read on the forward strand.
TGTGGGGCCTGTTCACCCTCCACGACGGCGACAAGGTTCGGCAATTCCTGTCGCTGCCGCTCAGCCTCCTAACGCTGCTGGCGCTCGCGATCTTCCCGTGGAGCATCGAGCGCCTGCGGTGGCTGGCCCGCGGCTGGCTGTTCGCCTGGGTGTGCGCGATCATCCCGGCACTGTACGAGATCGCCACCGGCGAGCACCTGCCGAACTACTTGGAAAGCTCGCCGCAGTGGCTGCGGGAGCGTTCGGAGGATATCGCGTCGTACTTCGTGAACCCCAACCCGTTCGCGTACTTCCTATGCGCCAGCATGATCGTGTTCGTGATGGCGGCCGAGCTTGAGGGCAAGTGGCTGCGACGGATCATGATCGCCTGCGCGGCGATCACGCCGGTGATCATCTATCCGACGAATGGCCGCGCCGTCCTGGCCGTGTCCGTGCTGATCCTGGCCTGGCTGGCGTTGACGCGAAAGATGGTGCGGAAACACTGGCGAGTCGTCGTCGCCGCCTGCCTGATCGGAGTCCTGCTGGTGATGCTGCGCTTCCTGCTGGTGCCCGGTGTCCTGGAGGATCTCGTCGGGTCGTTCCACGGTTCCGGGAACTCGCGCCTCGGTCTCTACCTGAACGCCACCTGGATGTATCTCAGCACCGGCGGCCTCGGCGTCGGGCCCGGCATGTTCGAGAAGATCATGCAGTCGGGGCGGGCGCCGTTCGAAACTGAAGGAGCCATCAATCCCCACAGTGCCATCTTCGAGATCCTCAGCCAGTACGGCTTCCTGGTCTCCGCCCTGCTCGGTGCCGCACTGATCGCGTTGACGTGGCGGACGCTGAAGCTGCTGCGCACCGGCTTCGACGATCACCGCGCCAAGCCGGTGCTGCAGGGTGTGTTCGCGACCGCTGTCACGCTGCCGCTGCTGACTTTCGGCGACAGCCAGTTCCTCGCTTCCCCAATCGCGTGGGCGCAGATCGGGACGATGATCGCGTTTTGGATCGGTGTTCAGGATCTGATGAAACCAATCCCGGTGTGGGCCGTACGGCGGGAGGTCCCGGAGCTGCCCGAGCACTTCCGCGTCGCCCGCAAGGCCCTGGCCCGCGCGGGCTCCAAGCCGACGGCATGAGGCAGCTGCGCGCGTGGCTGCCGGTCGCGGTCGTCGCGACGGCCGCCGCCATGGTGCAGTTCGTGCGCCTTCGGCAGTGGCGCGACTTCGCCGGCACCCCCCTGACCTTCGACGTCTTCTGGTTCGCCCTGCTGCTCCTTGGCGTCGCCTGGTGGGCGGTGCCGCGGTTCAGGCGGCTCGGCCGCGCCGGCTGGGTGGCCTTCGCCGCTTTCCTGCTCCTGCTCCAGTACGCGCTCTACGGCGCTGGACAACGACCGGGCCCGGTCGTGGAGACCTCGCGGTCGACCGAGGTGCCCCTGCCCTACCTCACCTCCCCCGCGATGATCGCCGCCTTGGCGGCGGCGGCCGCGCTCGCCGTCGCCCTGGTGCTGGCGAGGCGACGGGGGCTGATCGTCGTGATCTTCGCGACGCTGGCGGTCGCGGGCTTCCTGGCGTGGCCACGGCAGATCCCGATCCACCGGTCCTGGCGGCTGGCGTCAGCGCTGGCAGGGTCGGCGAGTATCCACGTTGTGTACCTGCTGGTCGCGGCCGTAGGCCTCGGCTGGTGGCTTCTGACCCGGCCGCGCCGCGGCGCATGGGCCGGGGCGGCCGTCGCGGCGCTGGGCGTTGTTGGCGTGCTGGCTTCCGGGTCGCGCGGCGGACTGCTGGCGCTCGCGACCTGGGTGGTGCTGGCCGGCGTCGCGGCGCGCACTAAGACGAAGTCCTGGCGGCCGATCGCGCTGAGTGTCGCGGGCTTGGTGGCGGCGTGGGTCGCGCTGCTGCTGATCGTTCCGGACCTGCGCCACTCCCTATCCAGCGGCGACCCGCTGCGGGAGCTCAACGCCCAGACCGCCCTCGCGTGGTGGGGCTCCAGTTCGGAGACGATGCTGTGGGGCACCGGGTACGGGCAGGTGTGGCCGTGGGCCGCGTTCGACTCGGGTCTGATCCCCGCGCCCGGGGAACGCATGGTTCCGACCGCCCACGGGTCCGTGCTCCTAAGCCCGCACTCGACGGCGCTCGCGGTCCTGGTGGAGCTGGGGCTGGTCGGTGCGCTGCTGGCGCTGGTCGTCGTCGCGGCGGTCGTGCGACTGTGGTGGACGTCCCGCAACGACCCGTTCGCGTTCCCGATCGCCTCCGCGCTGGTCGCGTCACTCGTCGCGTTTCTGTTCGACACCTACCTGCTCAAAGAGTTCGGCGTCTCGTTCTGGTGGTGGCTGGCGCTGTTCCTCGTCGCCTGCGCCGCCCCGGCCAGCAAGACGATCCAGGCCAGGTGAAGACCCATCATCGGCTGAGTCAGCCACGTCGAATGCGTGCTGGTCAGCGGGATGAACGTGATCGCCACTAGGACCATCGCCTTACCCCAGCCTCGGGTCGTGGACCTGGCGCGGGCCCCTCGCCAGGTCGCGACGGCGGCCGCCGCGACCCCAACCAGCAGCGCGACGACGGCAACGAGTCCGAACTCGGCTAGGACTTCGGCGAGCCCGGAGTGGGCGTTGTTGAGGCCCTCGAACTGGTGCGGGTTCTCCGGCACGAGCGCCCAATGCTCAAAGCCGCCCGGGCCGACGCCGAGATAACCGGAGGTCCGCCACACCCACCAGGCCGACTGAAGCAGCTCGTAGCGAACCCACTCGGACGTGCCGGGCATCGCGATGCGGTGCGGATCGACGTAGCCGAGGATGGGTTCCAGGAACGGGGCCTTGACTAGCATCAGGACCACGAAGATGGCGGTCGCTGCGGCGGTGTACCACCGGGTCGCACGGGTGGCGAGCAGCCAGATCAGGGCCGCGATGGCGACGCTGAGTATCGCCATCCGCGATCCGGTCTTGAACAACAGGAACGCCTGTGCCAGGCCGAACGGGACGAGCAGCCATCGCCACGGAGAGCGGACGGTGGGCCACAGGAACGGCAGCAGCAGGAGCCCGAACGCGATGTGGTAGGCGTACAGGTTGGGGTTGTTGAACGTCGAGGCGATCAGGTCGTAGTCGGGGTAGCTGGGGCTGAAGTACACGGCCGGGACGTTGCCGGGCAGGTACCCTCCCGTCGCAACCTCCCACGCACCCACGACCCCCGTCGCCGCCAAGGAGAACATCCACCCCCAAAGGGCGGCCTTCACGATCGCCAGTCGCCCGCCGACCAGGCTCGCCGCGACGACGAGCGCCGCCGCCAGCGCGATGAGAGCGGCGTGCGCTCCGAGGACGTGGTCGGGAAAGCGCAGCCAGGCGAGCGCGCCGAAGCCGACGAACGGCGTCGCCACCGCCGCTACCCATGTCGTCACGCCCCAGCCCCCGGAACGGTCCAGCAGTCGCAACGCTACGACACACCCCAGGAAGGCCGCGATGACTAGGCGCGACGGCATCCACAGCCCCGCCGGCAGGTAGATCGACGCGGCCGACAACGCCGGCAGGACGAAGATCAGCCCGGCCGCCGCCGTGGTCAGCCAGTGCTCAGCGCGGCCCACGTCAGCCCCGGGCGGCCTTCAGTCGGCGCAGGAAGCGGGGCCCGAAGAGCCCGAGCCAGACGAGGGCGAATACGGTGCCCGCGGCCAAATCGATCCAATAGCTCGTCGAGAACTGCTGCACCGCCCATGAGCCGGCGGCTATCGCGGCACAACCGGCGGCCAGCGTCGTCGCCACCCCGGTCCAGCGCTGCTTGGTGAGCCGCCAGGCGACGATGAACAAGATGGCTTGGGTCACGATCATGCCGACGGCGTAGCCAGCGGCGATGCCGAACAGTTGGAGGCGGGGCATGAACAGCACCCAGGCCAAGAGCGCCGTCGCGAATCCGGCGTACGGGACGACAGTCGGGATCCACACGTGCTTCTGGTCGCCGCTGGTGATCGCGCTAACCGACGGTGCCACGCTGTTCTGCACGAGCAGGGCTAGGCAGAATGCTGGGATCAGGGGCGCGGCCGTGGCGTACTGGTGGAGTCCGCGCCAGTCATAGAGGATGAAGATGATGGGCCGGGCGGCGAGCGCCACCGCCCCGAAGAACGCGACCAGGACGGTTACGAAACCGCGCGTCGCGAGGTTGGTGTGGCTGCGCATCTTGTCCATGTCACCGGCACCGTGGGCCTTCGCGAGCATCGGCATCAGCACCGCCGTCAGCCCTCCGGTGATGATCGCCAGCGGCGTGGCCAACTGCACGGCGACCCCGATGACACCCGCGGCCGCGTCGTCGAAGAAATACTGCGTGACGAGTTGGGTCACTTGAAGCAGGCCCGAACTCGCGATCGACCCGAGGGCGGTCAACGTCACGAACTTGTCGATCTCACTGCGCAGCGGCTTTTCGGGGCGGCCCGTCGCCGTCCACGGCCAGCACAGCAGCGAGTACACGCCGAGCGCAAGGCTGAGCGGCAGCGTCAGGAGCAGGTTGCGGACTCCGAGGAGCAGCAGGATCGCGGTCGCTGCGATACCGACGATGCTGGAGATGATGTCGACGCGGGTGCCGCGTTCGACCTGGTCGGCGCCGAAGTGGATGCCGCGCGCGAACAGGGCTGTGTTGACGGTGACCAGGATCGTAACTACGCACAGCGACTCCCACCAAGCCCCGTGGTAGACCAACACCCAAGTCAGTGCTCCGATGACTGACAGGATCGTCGTTACCTGCAGTACTCGGACGGCGATATGGTTCGCGACAGCGTGGATCTCGGCGTCGTCTTCTTTGCCACGGGCACGAGCCAGGAACTTCGAGGCGGCACCCTGTGTGCTGGCCGGCCAGACCGTGTTAAGCAGCATGGCGAGCGATGTCGCGGAAGCCACCGAGCCGAAGACGGCGCTGCCCGCGAACTGGGCGATGAATAGGTTGGATATCCACCGGGAACCGCCCTGCAGACCGAGGGTGATGATCGAGAAGATGCCCCGCCTGGCGCCCGATCCCTGCGCGGGGGAATTGAGCGGAACCGGCTTGAACCCCACGCGAACTCCTTAACTGGTGTCGTCGGCTCTGTAGACTACCGCGCCCCAGTAATCTGCGGTATCGAGCGTTCCGAGTGTAGTCTCGGTCCATGGCTTTTCTTCCCTTCGCCCGTCCGGACATCACCGAGGCCGAGATTGACGCCGTCGTCGAGACGATGCGCTCCGGCTGGCTGACGACGGGTCCGAACGCCGCCGCTTTCGAGAAGGAGTTCGTCGAGTTCCTGGGGGCCGATGCTCAGGCCGTCGCGATCAACTCCGCCACCGCCGGCCTCCACTTGGCCTTCGAAGCCATCGGGGTCGGCCCGGGAACCGAGGTCCTGGTCCCCACGTGGACGTTCACGTCGACGGCGGAGGCCGTCCGCTATCTCGGCGGCGATCCGATCCTCGTCGACGTGGACCCGGAGACGCTGTGCATCGACCTCGAGGATGCCGAGCGCAAGGTCACCGAGCGGACCATCGCGATCGCGCCCGTCCACTTCTCCGGCCTAGCCGTCCCGGACGGCGCACTATCGGACTTCGCTAGGCGCCACGGCTTGAAGGTCGTTGAGGACGCGGCGCACTCGTTCCCGACGCTGAACGAGGGCAAGCTCGTCGGTACTCACGGCCACGAGGCCACCGTCTACAGCTTCTACGCCACCAAGACGATGACCACGGGTGAGGGCGGCATGGTCGTGACTCCGGACCCGGAACTCGCGGCCCGCATGCGCACGATGCGGCTGCACGGCATCAACCGTGATGTCTTCGACCGTTACACCTCTAACAAGCCCAGCTGGCACTACGACGTCGTCGCCCCGGGGTACAAGTACAACTTGACCGACACCGCCGCCGCGATGGGCCGCGTCCAGCTCAAGCGCACGCCGGAGATGGTCGGGCGCCGCACTGACATCGCCAAGGCGTTCGACGAGGCGTTCCAGGGTCTGCCCTTGAGGCTACCGACCCACGCCCCCGAGGGCTCTAGCCACGCCTGGCACCTGTACGTGGCGCGCCTGACCGATGACGCCCCCGTCGACCGCGACCGGTTCATCGAGCTGATGGCCGAGCGGGAGGTCGGCACCAGCGTCCACTTCATTCCGCTGCACCTGCACCCGTATTGGCGCGACACGTACCAGCACGCCCCTGAATCGTTCCCCGTCGCCTCGGCCGAGTTCCAGAAGGCTTTCAGCCTCCCGATCTTCTCGGCCATGACCGACGACGACGTCACCAAGGTGATCGACGCCGTGAAGGCCATCCTTTCGTGAACGCGTTCCTGAAGCGCGCCTTCGACATCGGATCGTCGGCGGCAGGGCTGGTGGTCCTGTCGCCGCTGTTCGTCATCGTGTCGCTGCTGATCTGGCTGGGAGATCGCGGGCCGGTGTTCTTCCGGCAGGAACGTGTCGGCCGCCACGGCCGCATGTTCCGCATCCACAAGTTCCGCACGATGCGCGTCGACAACCGCGGAGCTCTCGTCACCAGCGCCAATGACGCCCGCATCACGCCTGTCGGCGCGTTCCTTCGGAAGTGGAAGTTCGACGAGCTGCCGCAACTGATCGACGTCCTGGTCGGGGACATGTCGATCGTCGGCCCGCGCCCGGAGGTCCCCCACTACGTCGACCTGTGGGATCCGAACGCCCGCGAGCAGATCCTCGCGATTCGTCCCGGCATCTCCGACCCGGCGGCCATCGTCTTCCGCAACGAGCAGGACGAACTCGCAGCGGCCCCGGACCCGGACGCCCACTACGTGAACGTGATCCTGCCGAAGAAGGTCGAGATGTACCACAAGTACGTCAAGGAGATGAGCTTCATCGGCGACCTGAAACTGATCTTCCGCACGTTCGCCGCCATCGCGAAGGATTGACTCCGCCCTGCCCTTCGTCCTTGCTGAGCCGGTGCCGTTTCCGTTACCTGTGGCGGGAGGCGGCTTGCGAGACCACCACGACCAAGGCAGCCATCTCGTAATGGACGTTGTAGGCGCCCAGGGCTGAGTAGACCATCCGGCCAACCGGGTAGTCCCAGATCTGCAGACCGCCCACCACGAGGGTCAGCACAACGACGCTCGTCCACATCGCGGGGCCGCCCAACAGCGGGGACGATCCGGTCGCCACCAACACAGTATTCCGGCACTCCACCTGGGTGAAACCGATCCAGAACAGGTAGTGCATCCCTTGCATGAAACAAAAAACGGCGTACCAGCGCATGGCGGTCGCCGGGTCGGCGCCGGGTGGTGCGGTGGCCGAAACGAGGGCATTGGCATGAATGCCCTCAGGCAGCAAGCGTGGACCGGGGCTCGTGGCGAGGAACCCAACGAGCAGCATCGCCGGGATGACCGCAGCCCAGACGACGAGAAAACCGTGTACCGCCCGGCGGATGACCGGAGTGAGTCGTCGTCCCCAATCCCAGACGAGTACGACGGGAACCAAGTTGTGGATGTGGGCGGCAGCGAAGAGCCACCAGCTGAGATGTATCGCCCCCAGCGTGGTGACCACGACCATGACCCCAATCACCACCCACCGGAGGGTTCCACGGCACACCAGATGAGCCACCAAGCACATCACTGCGCCGGAGGCAATGATCTCGACCCGATGACCAGCCGTGAACCACTGGGTGGAAGCCACCCTGATAAGTGCCATGGTTGTCAGCCAGACCACGATCACCGGCCCGCCTCCGGGCGGGATGACCTCCGCCGTCCGGCCCACCAGGTAGCGCAGCGCGCAGGCGATGTGTAGCACACCGACCGTTCCCATGACGAAGACGTTCATCTCGAATGGGAGGCACAGGGTCATTCCCAAGACGAGAACTGCGGCCCCCGCCCATGGCCACAGCACCGGCGGGGTGTCACGAAGCGTCGACACGACAATCAGGGGGTTGGTTCATCCGGAGCGGGGCCGGGCTGTGGTTCGGCGGCCGGTGCCGTGGTGGGAGGCTCGAAGGCCCGATCGGGGGTGCGGGCTCGTCCGCGACGTCGCAGCACCACGATGAGCGTGATCGCGGCTACCAGCACCGCCAGGGCAACCAGCACGAGTACCAGCCACTCGTCGGTGATATCCGCTGGATAGGGGGTGACATCCAATAACATCGCTCCAGTCTGGCACGTGAGGGTGTCGGCCATCGCGGTGGAGTGGTGTTATGACTTCTTGGTTGTCGGCTTATTTGCTCACCTGCGCGGTGGAGATCCCGGTCATCCTGCTCGCTGCCCGGGCGCTGAGCTGGTCGGTGAGACTCCGACCCCTGCTGCTGATCGGGTGGGCACTGCAATTCACCCATCCTGTCTTATGGCTGGTGTCCCCCAGCACCGCCGACGCCCTGCTGGGAGCCGAGATGGTGATCGTCCTCGTCGAGGGTGCGGCGCTTGGGCAGTGGGCATCGCACCGGCCGGAGCTGGAGAATCACCCGGTGAGGTGCGCCGCCATGGCGGTGAGCATGGCGGCCAATGCCGCCTCGGTACTGGTGGGTCTGGCTGTGCCGCAAGTTGTTCGGTGACCGCGCTGGGATGCTCCTCCCGGCAGGCGCTGCGACCCTATCCCCCGGCCTTTAAGAAAAGTCCGCGGTCCATCGCATGGCAGGAGGCTTATTCAGGAACCCCGTGGGCTTGGTTGCCGGCAGGGCGCGATGTTTCTGGTGTGGTCACGTCTAGGCACCCGTGTCCGAATCTAGGCCCCGGCCGACTGACCGTACCGGCCCCTGCCTGACCCGGCCCCTGTATGTGCGCGAATCGCCGTTTTGGGTGAGTGGGGGTGTGCGCGGCTAGGGGTTTTGCAAGGCTGGTTCACCTGGCCCGGCGATTCGTGCACGTATCGGGAGGGGCGTGGAGGCTCCTTACCACGATCACCGCGGTGCGATCTCTTCCTCGCCCGCGTCCCGCCCTTAGTCGGGGTGCAGGACGACCAGCGCGTCGTCGGGGGCGGCCACCGGCCTCCAGCCCGCTGTGACTCACCCGGTCTCGGAGGGCCTGCTCGCCGGTGGGGTCCTGCGTCGGCGGACCCAGTTCAGGAACCGACCGATCATCACCAGCACGCCAGCCACCCCCACCGAGAAGGCTGCCGTGAGGGGGGTGAAGATGAAGATGGCCACGTTGCCGATCGGGGCCCCGGGGCCGGTGACCATGATGATCGTGTCACCGTCACGGCTCCTCGAGTAGTCCCGCCACGCGACGTCGACTGTACGGCCCGACACGTCACGACCCGCGTGCACGGGGCGAGCACGCGGGGTCGGGCCCGGTCCCCACGTAGCGCTCACCATCTCGCACCGCCACACGCCGCTCCACTTCTCCTGGCAGACGCCCACCTGGGCCGTGCCGACGTTGATCGGATCGGGGTCGGTGCCGCCGCCGTGGTCTTGCATCCACTGGTAGCCGAAGCCGAGGACTACCAGCGACAAGACAAGCCACGTGAGCACGGCGATGATCGCTCGCCGCTCACCAGGCTCGCTGCGCACCCCCCGCCTACGACGCCAACGGCCCACCATCAACTCCGCTCCCGCCGGCGGTCGTCGCCGGCCTGCTCGCCACGGGCCGCCGACTGCGCGAGTTTCCGCCGGACGGCTGCTTCCATGGCCAGAGCGAGGTCGACGAAACCGGAGATGAACCCGAGCGAGTCGAACGCCGCAGCGGGCTGGATGGCATGGTCACCCGATCGACTGTAGTCGCGCCGGGTGTCATCTCCCAGCCAAGGCGGGGCGGCAGGCCTTGCCGGTGGGGACTATCAGAGAAACAGTCGTTTCCGAAACCATGCCCACGGCGGTCACATGGGTACCTCCCCTGTGGCTTCTGAAGGCTTATCGGAGCGGGGTTGAGAATGCGAGGGGACTTTGGCGGCTGGCTAGTGGATCAAAACTTAGGGTCATAACCTGATTCATTCGGAACCTCTCTCGAACCGTTTTCGAGCAGTAGGCTGGGTGAACTAATCGAAAGAATAAATCATGGGTGACGAGGCCAGGGCGTTCTTTCGTGATGCGAAGCCTTATGCGGTCCCTGAAAGCTTGGATAACTTGAGGGGTCCAGACGGGGCTGTTGTCGAGTTGCCCCAAACGGTGCTGTGCTGTGGGTACAGCCGCGTTGATCTTAATGAGGAGGGTGGCGTCGGGTTGGCGCATCGGGCGTTGATGGCCGAGGGGATCGTGGCCGATCAAGTAGCGATCCTGAATCGTGATCGGTTGATCGCTGCTTGGCCGATGCTCTTGCTGTCAGGCAGGCTCGCGCGATGCGGGAGGACCGCTTTCCCGACCTGTGCACTGGTATGAGTGCATGAGCGCAGGATTCGAGGTGTCGCGCGTCGGGCTTTGTGGTAGGGCTGTTGGTTGGGTCTTGAGTGGAGAGTTTGGCATGGGAAGGCCGTCACGGATTCTGGTGGAGAGGACGGGGATCGTGTTGAGTGTTCTGGTCGGTGAGGTTTCGATCGTTGGGGCTGTGTGGTGTGGGAAAGTCAGTGCGCAGTCGATCGATTGATGGGAGTTAGAGTTTCTTTGAGGCGGGCAAGACAGCTCTGGGAACCTCACAGGCGGACTAGAGATCAACAAACCAGTGGCCCCTACTCAACCGCCGGAAACGGTCCCCTTTTCGACCGTCGTTGACACGGGGTCAGCCTCAACCCCGGACGTAGAAGGTTGATCGGCGCAGGCATGCCCGAGAATGATCCCCATGAGCCTGCAGATGGTGACCGTGCCCCCGTTGGGCGGTGTCGAGGAAGAGCTGGTCGACCGGCAAACGGGCCGTTCGTGGTCTGTACACGTCGCCCCGTTCGAGCTGACGGACACCGTGGTGACTAATGCCTTGTGGAGTGAGGTGCAAGGAACGGGCGCAGACCCGACCGTCGCCGACCTGCCGAAGACCGACGTGAGTTGGCGCGAGGCGATCCTGTTCTGCAATGCGCTGTCGGCCTTAGATGGGCTGACACCCGTCTACGCGGTCTCGGAGCAAGAGGTCCCCAATCCCACGCGGTGGCGACCGCACAGCCGACCGGAGGCGGACGAGTGGCTGGTGACGTGGCTCCAGGAGGCGAACGGTTACCGGTTGCCCACTGATGCGGAGTGGCAGGTCGCCTGCAGGGCAGGAACGTTCGGCGCACGCTACGGGCAGCTGGACGATATCGCCTGGTTCGAAGGCAACTCCGGTGGCTCGATCCAACCGGTGAAGTTGAAGCAACCGAACTCGTGGGGCCTGTACGACATGCTCGGCGGGGTCTGGGAATGGTGCTGGGACCTCTACGACCCGGCCGTCTACGGCTCATACCGCATCATCCGCGGTGGCGGTTGGGGCGATCCCGAGTGGAGCTGCCGCTCAGGTGTGCGTCGCAAGACCAACCCGACCGCCTCGTTCGACGACCTAGGTTTCCGTGTTGCCCGAGGCGCTGTTCGTTGAATCATCCCGGTGTGTCCGGAGGCTCCGCGTCAGCCTCCTTTGCGGCCCTGTGCGGGACAGCACCCATACCGGTATCCTCCGACCTGAGTTCCACAACTGTTCCGGGTTGCCGGGATTGAGTTGCGTCAGGATGGGTTTTGGGGGCACTAATCGGGGGCTGGGCAGAGTGCGGGGTGAGTCCGTTCGTACGGATGGTCAAGACCGTCTCGGGGGCGATGGCGGTCCAGATCGTCGAGCAACGCAACGGCTGCCGTCGGCTCTCCGAGAACTACCCCGCGAGGACGTCCAGAAACTGCTTCGCCAACACCGGCATTTCGTGATGTTCGCGGACCCATTCCTGCGACCTCACACCGAGGCGCTCTCGTTCCGATGGCGGCAGGGACACCGCCTCCTTGATCGCCCTAGCAATGTCCGCCGGGTCCTCGCCGCGGGCCCGGATCGTCGAACCCGCGTAGACCATGGGCGAATGCTCGGACGCGAACGCGTTTACGATCGGGACGCCGGTTGCCATGTAGTCGAAAATCTTGTTCGCCGAGACGCCATATTCGTAGAGTCGGCTGCGTTTTGACCCGATGTACAGGGCATCGCAGAGGCGCAGGCACTCGTGAATCTGCGGCTTTGGGACCGTGCCAGCGAACACGACGTTCGCCCCGGAATCGCTCGCCTGCCGCTCCAAGTCCTCGCGGAAGATACCGTCGCCGAGCAGCACAGCCGTCACCGGCATGTCCTTGATCAGGGCCATGGCGGCCACGAAGTCATCCATCGCGTTCGCGTTCGTCATGCCTCCGGCATATCCGATGACTGCGTGTCCCTTCGCGCGCACCCCGGTTACAACATCCACGAACGACGACGGCGCCGGGTCGTGCACGCCGTCGCTCTCGATGCCGTTCGGGATGGCGACGACGGGGGTGTCGATGCCGAGCGACCGCACGTGCGGTTCGACGTTCGGCAGGATCGAGACGACGGCGTCGCTGCGTCGGTACGCCGACTTCTCCGCCTGCGCCATCGCCCACATCAGCGGATGCTTCGGCGAATGCCCTCCGAGCTCGATCGGGGTCAGCGGCCACAGGTCGTGGATCTCGTGGATCAGTCGCGCACCCGCGAACTTCGCGACCCGCTGCGCCAGGTACGTGTCGAACGGGTACGTCGACGAAGCGATCACCGCGTCCGGCCGCAGCTCCCGGGCGATCGTCCGGGCCGCTACCCAGCCGCGGCCCACGAACTCGACCATGCTCAGCACCCGACCCATGCCGTTGCCGTCGTAGGGGCGGGTGGTGATGAAGCGGAACTCGACGCCGTCGACCTCGACAGGCTCCCCCTGCCTCACTTCGGGGAAGTTGATCTTCCGCAGATGGCTGAACGTGCCCGCCAGGATGGTGGTTTCGACGCCGAGCTTGGCCCACTCGACGGCCATCGCGTGCGGCCGGTACTCCATGCCGACCGACGGGGAGCCCGCGTAGTGGTCGATGTACAGGACCCGCATCACTGCGCCGGACGTTCGAGGACGATGCCGTCCAGCCCGGAGGCCGCCTGCTCGACAGCCATGCGCTTGGCCTCGACGGCGTCGCGCTGGTGAGTGAGCGTCGTCAGCGACTCCGGGTCGGAGCCGTCGACGGTCGACAGCAACGCCGGGTCGAGCGCGGGGACGCTGACGCGGCTGATGAGTTCGTGGCTCGTCGCCGCTGAACAGCACCTCGTGCATCTTCTCGTTGGGGCGTAGGCCCGTGAAGATGATCTTGATGTCCTTGCCGGAGCGCTTGATGAGGTCCTGCGCGACATCCAGGATCCGCACCGGCTCACCCATGTCGAGGACGAGGACGTCGGCGGGCTTGCCGATAGCGCCGGCCTGGATCGTCAGCTCGCAGGCCTCCGGGATCGTCATGAAATAGCGGGTGATCTCCGGGTGGGTCACGGTTAGAGGGCCGCCCTGCTCGATCTGCCGGGTGAAGGTGTGCAGCATCGACCCGCGCGAGCCCAGCACATTGCCGAACCGCACCGATAGCCAGTTGCGGCCCGTCTTGCCCGCGAAGTACGCCGTCAGCTCCTCGGCGAGGCGCTTCGTCTTACCGAGGACCGACGTCGCGTCGGCTGCTTTGTCAGTGGAGACGTTGACGAGCCGTTGCACGCCGTACTTCTCCGAGGCGCGCAGCACGTTGAGCGTGCCGAGGGTGTTGGTCTTCCAGCCCTCGAGCGGGTATTGCTCCAGCATCGGCAGGTGCTTGAGGGCGGCGGCGTGGAACACGACGTCCGGGCGGTGGTCGGCGAAGACCTTGTCGAGGGCCTCGACGTCGCGGATATCGCACAGCACCATGTTCGGGGTATCGAGGAGACCCTGGTTGAAGATGCTGAGCTGGGTGCCGTGGAGTCCGGACTCGTCCCGGTCGAGCATGACGAGTTCCTTCGGCCCGAACCGATGAACCTGCCGCGCCAGCTCGGAGCCGATCGAGCCGCCGGCGCCGGTGACGAGCACGACCTTGCCGGACAGGTAGTCGGCGATCTCGCTCAGGTTCGTCTTGATCTGGGCGCGGCCGAGCAGGTCGGTGACGTTGAGCTGGTGGAGGTCGCCGAGGCCGACCTTCCCGGAGACGAGTTCTTTCGTCGACGGCATGACGAGCGTCTCGAGACCGGCGGCGTCGCACTTGCGGGAGACCTCGCGCATGAAGTTCCGGTCGGCCGTCGGGATCGCGACGATGATCTTACGGACGTCGTGCTCGCGGGCCACGGCGGCCAACCGACTGCCGTCGCCTAGGACCTTCGTGCCGGCGATGTGGAGGTTCTTCTTGGCCGGGTCGTCGTCGATGAAACCGACGATCTCGTAGGGGGCGTCAGGATCGTAGGCCAGCAGGCGGCCGAGCTGCTGCCCGGCGTTGCCCGCGCCGTAGACCAGGACCGGCTCGGCGTCCTCGCCGTGCTGGCCGGAACGGGTTGCGGCGCGGAACAGGAACCGGCCGGCGGCCATCAGGATCAGGGCGGCGAACGGCACGGTGAACGTGACGACGCGCGGGTAGCCCGGGTCGGCGAACACCGCCGAGACGACGCCGACCACGAGCCCGATGCCGAGCGTGATGAGCGCCAGCAGCGCCGACTCTTCGAAGGAGGCGATGCTGTGGCGGCCGCGGTAGAGTTTCGTGAGGACACCGATTAACACCTGCAGCACGATCGCCGCGACCGCGTAGGCGATGACGAACTGCACCTCCGGGCGCGCCAGGTTGAACGAATAGCGCGCCAGCACGAGAGCGACGGCGGAGACGGCCCATGCGGTCCCGTCCCACAGCGCCAGTCCGGCCCTAAGCAAACCCGCTCGGGTTGTGGTGCTAGGCAATGCTCCTCCTAGGAAGTTTTTGAGAGTCCCCATTTAAGATTCCTGTGCCCGCCCCTCGCACGGGTACCGGCCGATTCTAGCGTCGGGGGCCGACCGGGGCGGGCCGCAGTCCCAACCGTGCTGGCCGACGCCGCGACCCAGACCAAAAGTCCGACGGCTGCGGGCGAAACAGGCCTTGTCGTCGGCCATTCGTGCGGGTTCCACACCCTGAAGCGGAGGTTTAGCCCCGCGAACCTCGCCCGGGGCGCAACACTAGGGTCATGACTTCTCCAGTGACGTTGCAGTTCCTGGGTGCCGCGGGCACCGTGACCGGCTCGAAGTATCTGTTGGAGGCAGGCGATAGGCGGGTCGTCGTCGACGCCGGCATGTACCAGGGGGCGAAAGAGCTACGGGAGCGGAACCGGGAGAAGTTCCCGATCGACGCCGCCGCGATCGACGCCGTCCTGATCACCCACGCTCACGCCGACCACATCAGCTACCTGCCGGCTCTGGTCGACCAGGGTTTTTCCGGGCCGGTGTTCTGCACGGCGGGGACGTCGCGGCTGGGCGAGATCGTCATGCTGGATGCCGCCCACCTGATGAAGTTGACGACCGAGCAGGCGCGGCACGGCGGCTGGTCGAAGCACCCGAATCCCCGGTCGCTGTACCAGGTTGAAGACGCCGAGCGCGCAATCGACCTGCTCCGCACAGTCGACTACGAAACCGACGTCGAGGTCCTGCCGGGCATCACCGCAAGGTGGACGCGGGCCGGACACATCCTGGGGTCGGCGTCGATCCGGGTCAGTGTCGACGGCGTCGATGTCCTATTCTCCGGCGACCTCGGCCGCGACGACCACCCCATCCTGAAACCGCGCGACACCCCGCGGGGCGCCAGGTGGGTGTTGTGCGAGTCGACTTACGGCGACCGCGAGCATGAGACGCCTGAGGTCGCGCACGAGCCCCTGGCGGCGGCGATCCGCCGGACGATCGCGCGCGGCGGCGCGGTGGTGATCGCGGCGTTCGCGATCGACCGCACCGAAGGCGTCCTGCACGCCCTGACCCAGTTGGAGAGGGAGGGGCGCATCCCGCAGGTGCCCGTCATCGTCGACGGACCCATGAGCCTGAAGGCCCTTGAGGTCTACCGTGCGATGCCGGAAGAGTTGCGCGACGGCATCGACGTCGACGACTTCACCGGTTTGAAGGACCTGACCCTGGCCAGGTCGGGCCAGGAGTCGCGGAAGGCGCAGCGTCGCACGGACCCGCGCATCGTCGTCAGCTCGTCCGGGATGCTGGAAGGAGGTCGCGTGCTGAACCACCTCCAGCAGGTCCTACCGGACCCGAAGAACCTCGTCGTGCTCAGCGGCTACCAGGGCGAGGGGACGCGCGGCCGCGCCCTGATCGAGGGTGCCAGGCACCTGAAGATCAACGGCCGTCACGTGCCGGTGCGGGCGGAGGTCCTGCAGGACACGGAGTTCTCCGGTCATGCCGGCGCATCGGAGCTGGTCCGTTGGATCGCGGAACTCGACCCGCAGCCCGAGGCGCTGTTCCTCGTCCACGGCGAGCCCGAGGCAGCAGCGGCTCTGGAGGCCCGCCTGGAGAAGGAACTGGGCGTGATGGCCGTGGTGGCCAAGCACGGCGAGAAGGTCCTTCTCAGCGACCCCGTCGAGGAGTAACCCATGTGCGCAACCCGCCCTGACCCTGAAGGGCGAGCGATGATGACCCCTATCCCCGCGGTCGATAAACCGACCGAGTTGCCTCCCGAGGATCCCTGGGTCCGTCGCATGGCTGAGCTCCTCGAGGAGGCCTGCCCGGCGTATCTCAGGAAGTTCCCTGGAGTAAGGAGTCCCTGGACGCGGCCGAGCAGGCTTTTCTCGACCGGCAACAGCACTTGGACCCCTTCGACGAAGAGTTGTACATCGCCTTCCTCGGCGGCGGACTGATCCGCCTCTACGGCGGGTATTGGGTATCGCTCAAAGCCGCCTCCCCCAACGGCGACACGGAAAGGGGTTACGGCATCTCCTACGACGGGGCCGAGCACACCGACGTTGTGAGCAGCATGACCACCATCGCCGAGTTGTTCGGGACCGGGACGCACTGGAGCACCAGCTACGCGACAACAAAACAGCTGCTCCAGAAGTAACAGTCACGTGCTTGCTCGCCGTCTCCCCAGTGACGAGCAGCCGACAGCGAGTAGCCTATGGAGCCGTGAACTTCGAAGACGGCCAGCGGCCGCCGCGGCCTACGATCAGGGCACTTCGCGCGCTCCCAGACGAGCCTTCGTCCGACGCCAAACGGAAACGGCTAGACACAGCACGAAAGCTCATCGCAGCCAAGAAATTCGACGAGGTAGAGCTTTACGACCTTGAACATTCATTGCTTGACGACGCGCGTGACCGGTTCCGCTCCGGTGCCCCAGATCAGCATCGGGCCGCATCGAAGGCCGCTGGTAGACCCGTGTATGAGGTGCGGTCTCGGACTGGGGCCGCATGGCGCGGCGCTGTGGTACGAGATGACCAAGGGGATCCGTGGCTGGTCTACGTTGACCGCCACGATCAGTTTCATAACCGGGTCGCCGATGCCTTGCACGATCTAGACAACCTGCTACCGAGGTCCGCCGAGTACAAGCTTCGGGCACGCGAGGAAGCTGCGATACGTCACCGCGAGTGGCGAAGGCAGATCGTCGAGAGTGTGCTCACGGGGCTGGCCGAAGTGCTACGGACCAACACCCCTCAACTCGTTGACCTTCCGGCCGACCCTCGAACGGGTGATCCCGGGCAACTGGAACTCGCCCTTGAACACGATTCTCCGCGAGGGACGGATTCTCTCGCACGCACCCTAGAAACTACCGACAGCCTCGCTACCCTGACCATACGCAGCATCGGCCGGGACTCGAAGTCATTCCACACGGTCGTACAAGAAGTCGTCCCGCTTCTGCAACCTGACCGGGAGCAAATCGACGCTGCATACACCAGATCAGGCGACCTGGAGCTGTGGTTCCCCGTCGCCCAAGCCAAGCTCGCCCAGGTTCTGGCAGCAACCCTCGCTCCAGCTGGACCTACCGGACCGGAAGGGCAAGTCGGCCCCCTGACCCAGAGCCACTATGTAGACAAACCCACACTGACTTCAGGAGTCGTACAGGGTCACGCCGTGCGCGCGGTGTGCGGTTTCTGGTTCGTCCCCATTTGCGAGGATGACAATCTGCCGATCTGCCCCCGGTGTGAGCAGCAGCTTCCAGTTGTCAGGAAGGTATACGAGCTGATCCAGGCTGGCGGCTCCCAAGGTCACTGAACCAGGGACTCCAGCTCGGCCAGGTCGTCGTCGGTCAGCCGCGCGGCGTTGTTCTTGACCTCGACACGGGCATGCTCGCGCGTGGCGAGCAGGTTGGCGACGTGGGCGTTGGCGCGCTCGTGGCGTTCGATGTAGTCGAGCAGGTCGGGCATGGCGATGCGACGGTGGGTGCCAACGGTGCGGTATTCGAGCAGGCCGCGATCCATCAGTCGTACCAGGTGCGGGCGTGAGACGCCGAGCACTTCGGCCGCCTCGTTTGGCGTCAGTTCCTTGTCCTTCTCCAGCAAGGTGACGTCCACACCGCGGGCCAGCGCGCTGGCGAGACGCAGGAGCAGGACCCCCGTCACGCTGCCGTCAAACGCCCTAGCCAGTTCTTGGATCTGCTGGATCTCGTGCTCAGACACGTTTGCTGCTTGCAGTACAGACGTCACGTCGTCTCACCTCCAAGACTATCAAACTGTAATAACTGCCGTAGCTGCACTAACTGTACCACTGTCTGCATGCATGCAGACAGTCATGCACTCATGCACAACCTTGTGCATCAACACACGAGGTTCCCCGCACGTTCGCCACCGCGTGTCAACCGACCCAACATCGGCAGTCAGTCGACTGACCGATCGCGAACGACCTTGCCCCGACGCCGCCGATGACTGCGACCACGGGCGAGCGCGAGCCACCGACGACACCATCACGCAGGTCAGCCCCGGCTGCCGCCAGACGATCCCTGGAGCAGGGAGTCGCTAGACGCCGCCGAACAGGCTTTCCTCGTCTGTCGAAGCCGGGGCGAAGTCATCGACGAGAAGCTCTACGAGGCCTTCCTCGGTGGCGGGGCCAGCTGCAACGAAACCATGACAAAACGACCGCTAGCCCTTCAGCTGCTGCTGACACTTCCGCCGGTGAAACGTAACCGGGCGCAGGTGACGGGTTGTGGGCAGTTCGACCGACGCCGAACGACGCGGCTCCCCACCCCTGGGGCCGTCGAAAAACGGCCACAACCACATCCGCGGGTCGGCCAGGTCCCTCACAGCGACGGGGTGTCGAGTGCTGCCGCTGCGCCACAGATCCGGCACGGTCGACGCCGCGCCGTCCGCCTGGCCCGTCCTTCGGCGACGGCCCGCGTGACA
>CAMCJC010000005.1 GCA_945875065.1 uncultured Propionibacteriaceae bacterium
CGGCGTCATGAAGCGTCACGGTTTCGGCGGCCTCAAGGCCTCGCACGGTGTGCACCGCAAGCACCGCGCCCCGGGCTCGATCGGCGGTTGCGCCACGCCCGGTCGTGTCTTCAAGGGCCTGCGCATGGCTGGTCGCATGGGTAACGCCAAGGTGACCGTGCAGAACCTCCAGATCCACGCCGTCGACGCCGAGCGCGGCCTGCTGCTCGTCCGCGGCGCCATTCCCGGCAACAAGGGCTCGCTCGTCGTTGTGCGCAGCGCGGCCAAGAAGGGCGGTCAGGCATGAGCAACACCACCGTTGACGTCGTCTCCCCGAAGGGCAAGAAGGCCGGTGTGGCCGAGCTCCCCGGCGAGTACTTCGACGTTCAGACCAACGTCCCGCTGATCCACCAGGTCGTTGTCGCGCAGCTCGCGGCGGCCCGGCAGGGCACTCACGCCACCAAGACTCGCGGCGATGTCCGCGGCGGCGGCATCAAGCCCTGGCGCCAGAAGGGCACTGGCCGCGCTCGTCACGGCTCGCGTCGCTCTCCGATCTGGACCGGCGGTGGCACCGTCCACGGCCCGCAGCCGCGTGACTACTCGCAGCGCACCCCGAAGAAGATGGTCGCCGCGGCCCTGCGCGGCGCGCTTTCGGATCGCGCCCGCGACTCCCGCGTGTTCGTAGTCTCCGAGATCGTCTCCGGCGAGACCCCGTCGACCAAGCAGGCGCTCGCGACGCTGGCCCATCTCGGCGAGCTGAAGAAGACTCTGGTCGTCCTCGATCGCTTCGAGGAGGTCGCGTGGCTGAGCCTGCGTAACGTCCCGACGATCCACGTCTTGGCCGTCGACCAGCTGAACACCTACGACGTCCTGGTCAACGACTCGGTCGTCTTCACCGCCGCCGCGCTAGCGGCCTTTACCAACCGTGGCACCGAGGCGGTCGCCGCCGAGTCCGAGGTTGAGGCCGATCAGGCCAAGCCGGCCAAGGTTGAAAAGCCGAAGGCTGAGCAGGCGAAGGTCGAGGCCGTCGCACAGCCGCTGGCCGCGGTCACGACCGAGGCGAAGAGTGACAAGAAGGATTACGGCAAGGACTCCTTCCGCGGCACCAACCCGCCCGCCGGCTTCGACATCAAGGGCAACGAGGATTCCATGAAGTTCCACACGCCCGAGTCGCCGTGGTACGGCCGCACCGTCGCCGAGGTTTGGTTCAACTCGGCCGAGGCCGCTGAGGCCGCCGGCTTCGTCAACGTGCTGGAAGGCAAGGAGAAGAAGTGAGCGAGCTCAAGATCCGCGACCACCGCGATATCATTTGGCGCCCCGTCGTCTCGGAGAAGTCGTACAACCTCCTCGACGAGAACAAGTACACGTTTGTCGTGGACCCGAAAGCCAACAAGACCGAGATCAAGATCGCTATCGAGAAGATCTTCGATGTTCGCGTCACCGCTGTGAACACCCAGAACCGTCAGGGCAAGCGTCGTCGCACCCGTTTCGGCATCGGCAAGAAGGTCGATGTCAGGCGCGCCATCGTGACCGTCGCCGAGGGTGACCGCATCGATATCTTCGCCGGTCAGGGCGAGTGAGAAGGACTGATTCGTCATGGGTATCCGTAAGTACAAGCCGACGACGCCCGGCCGTCGCGGCTCCAGCGTCTCCGACTTCGTCGAGCTGACCCGCTCCACCCCGGAGAAGTCGCTGCTCGCCCCGAAGCCG
This sequence comes from uncultured Propionibacteriaceae bacterium, assembly GCA_945875065.1. Taxonomy (GTDB): domain Bacteria; phylum Actinomycetota; class Actinomycetes; order Propionibacteriales; family Propionibacteriaceae; genus Arachnia. The sequence goes on from CAMCJC010000005.1 coordinate 1,690, forward strand.
AAGACTGGCGGTCGGAACAACACCGGCCGCATCACGACGCGCCACATCGGCGGCGGCCACAAGCAGGCCTACCGCATCATCGATTTCAAGCGCTACGACAAGGACGGCGTGCCGGCGAAGGTCGCTCACATCGAGTACGACCCGAACCGCACGGCCCGCATCGCGCTGCTCCACTACTACGACGGTGAGAAGCGCTACATCATCGCACCCAACGGCCTGACGCAGGGCACCGTCGTCGTCTCCGGCGCAGGTTCCGATATCAAGCCGGGCAACAACCTGGAGTTGCGGCAGATCCCGGTCGGCACCACGGTGCACGCCGTCGAGTTGCGCCCCGGCGGCGGCGCCAAGATGGGCCGCTCCGCCGGTGCGGCTATTCAACTGGTCGCCCGCGAAGGCAAGTACGCCACCCTGCGCATGCCCTCGGGGGAAATGCGCATGGTCGACGTCCGCTGTCGCGCCACGATCGGGACCGTCGGCAACGCCGAACAGTCCAACATCAACTGGGGCAAGGCCGGCCGCAACCGCTGGAAGGGTATTCGCCCGACCGTCCGTGGCGTCGTCATGAACCCCGTCGACCACCCGCACGGTGGTGGCGAGGGTCGCACGTCGGGTGGCCGCCACCCGGTGTCCCCGTGGGGCAAGCCGGAGGGCCGCACCCGCGACAAGAACAAGGCGAGCAGCCGTCTCATCGTGCGTCGCCGCAAGACCGGCAAGAAGCGCTGATAGGGAAGGCCTGAGGAAATGCCACGCAGCCTGAAGAAGGGTCCCTTCGTCGACGACCACCTGATGAAGAAGGTGGACGCCCAGAACGAGAAGGGCACCAAGAACGTCATCAAGACCTGGTCCCGCCGTTCGATGATCGTGCCGGACATGCTGGGTCACACCATCGCCGTCCACGATGGCCGCAAGCACGTTCCGGTGTTCGTCACCGAGAACATGATCGGTCACAAGCTGGGCGAGTTCGCCCCCACGCGGACCTTCAAGGGTCACGTGAAGGAAGACAAGAAAGCCCGTCGCCGCTAACGGCGCGAGATGAGGAATTCGTAACGATGAGCAACGAAAACGACATCAGCGCCCGCCGGAAGGCACTGCTCGGCGAGCGCCCCGGCTCCTTCGCGATCGCGCGCCACGTCCGGATGAGCGCCAGCAAGGTGCGTCGCGTCGTCGACCTGGTGCGCGGCATGGGCGTCGACGACGCGCTGACCGCACTGAAGTTCGCCCCGCAGGCGGCTTCGGAGCCCGTGTACAAGGTGGTGGCCTCGGCCGCCGCCAACGCGGAGGACACCCACGACCTTGCCCGCGAGGATCTGTACATCTCCAAGGCGTTCGTGGACGAGGGGGTCACCCTCCGCCGCATCCGCCCCCGTGCGAAGGGCTCCGCTTCCCGGATCCTGAAGCGTGGCGCCCACATCACCGTGGTCGTCGAACCCCGTGAGTCGAAGGAGGCCTGAGCATGGGGCAGAAAATCAACCCGAACGGCTTCCGTCTCGGCATCACGACCGACCACGTGACCCGCTGGTACGCGGAGAAGAACTACGCGGACTACGTGGCCGAGGACGTGAAGATTCGCGAGTACCTGACCAAGTCGCTGGAGCGCGCCGGCATCTCGTCGATCGAGATCGAGCGCCGCTCTGAGCGGGTCACCATCTTCCTGCACGCCGCCCGCCCGGGCATCGTCATCGGACGCAACGGTGCTGAGGCCGAGCGGGTGCGCGCCGAGCTGGAGAAGCTAACCGGTAAGCAGGTGCAGCTGAACATCCTCGAGGTCAAGAACCCCGAGACCGACGCGCAGCTCGTGGCACAGGGCGTGGCCGAGCAGCTCGGCGCTCGCGTGGCGTTCCGGCGAGCGATGCGTAAGGCCCAACAGTCGGCGATGCGCGCCGGCGCCAAGGGCATCCGCATCAAGTGCTCGGGTCGTCTCGGCGGCGCCGAAATGTCTCGCTCCGAGGGCTACCGCGACGGCCAGGTGCCGCTGCACACCCTCCGCGCGGACATTGACTACGGCTTCTACGAGGCCCGCACCACCTTCGGCCGCATCGGTGTGAAGGTTTGGATCTACAAGGGCGACGTCACCGGCACCCGCGCCGAGCGCGCCGCCCAGAAGGCCGCTCGTAACGCGGCCCCGTCGGGTCGGCAGCGTCCAGGGCGCCGCCCGGGCCGTGGCGAGGGCCGCGGGGACCGTCCGGAGCGCGGCGGTCGTCGTCGGGCGGATGCGGCTCAGGCTCCCGCCGAGGCCGTGTCCGCCACTGAGAAGGCAGGAGAGTGACCCATGCTGATCCCTCGTCGCGTCAAGTTCCGTAAGCAGCACCACCCGAAGCGTTCGGGCGCTGCCAAGGGCGCCACGAAGCTCGCCTTCGGCGAGTACGGCATCCAGGCGCTGGAGCCGTCCTACCTGACCAACCGTCAGATCGAGGCCGCTCGTATCGCCATGACCCGCCACATCAAGCGTGGCGGTAAGGTCTGGATCAACGTCTACCCGGACCGTCCCCTGACCAAGAAGCCCGCCGAGACCCGCATGGGCTCCGGCAAGGGATCCCCCGAGTGGTGGGTGGCTAACGTCAAACCGGGCCGCGTGCTGTTCGAGCTGTCGGGTGTGAACGAGGAACTGGCCCGCGAAGCGATGCGCCTCGCGATCCACAAGTTGCCGTTCAAGGCCCGTTTCATCAAGCGCGAAGCAGGTGAGAACTGATGAGCAAGGCTGTCACCGCCAACGAACTGCGCGGCCTGTCCCGTGAGCAGCTGCGAGCCAAGGTCGTCGAGTTGAAGGAGGAGCTGTTCGGGCTCCGCTTCCAGGCCGCGACCGGGCAGCTGGAGTCCCACGGCCGACTGCGCGAGGTCCGTAAGGACATCGCCCGCGTCTACACAGTGCTGCAGGAGCGCAACCTCGGCATCGTCGACGAGCCCACGATCGAGGAGAAGTGAGCATGAGCGAGAACACCACCCAGATCGAGCGCGGTCGCCGCAAGGTGCTGCAGGGCATCGTCGTCAGCGACAAGATGGACAAGACCATCGTCGTGCTGGTCGAGGACCGCGTGAAGCACCCGCTGTACGGCAAGGTCATGACCAAATCGTCGCGCGTGAAGGCGCACGACGAGGAGAACACCGCCGGCATCGGCGACCGTGTCAGCGTCATGGAGACCCGCCCCCTGTCGGCGCAGAAGCGCTGGCGCTTGGTGGAGATCATCGAACGCGCCAAGTGAGTCACTAGGAAGTGGCCCGTCCCGATCGGGGCGGGCCTTTCCTATTCACCGCCGGTTACGATCGGCCCATGGGCGTGTTGATCGTCGACGACGAAGCTGAGCTGGCCGATGCCATCGCAACCTACCTGCGGGCGTTTGGGCTTGAAGCCGAGTACGTCGTCGACGGTGCCTCCGCCCTGGCCGTGTTCGAGGCGCGGCCGCCGGAACTGGTCGTGCTGGATGTTAACCTGCCGGATGGCAACGGCTTCGAGGTGTGTCGCGCGATCCGAGGCCGCAGCCAGGTGCCGATCCTGTTTCTATCGGCCCGGGGGAGTGACGACGACCAGATCTTTGCCTTGGGGCTCGGGGGCGACGACTACGTGCGCAAGCCGGTCTCGCTGGCGGTGCTGCTGGCGAAGATCCGCCGCATGCTGGATCGGCTGGGACAGCCGCGGGGTTTTCGCGACGGGTGGCTGGAGGTCGACGAGGAGACCGACCGCGTCTTCGTAACTGGGGTCGAGGTGAAGCTGACCGCGATGGAACACCGACTCCTACGGCACCTCGTGGCGAACCGAGGACGGGTCGTGCCGAAGGATGAGCTGTTTACCGCGGTCTGGGACTCGCCCTTAACGGGGGACGCGACGCTGAGTGTCCACGTGCGTCGCCTGCGAACCCATATCGAGCCGGATCCGGCCGAGCCGCGTTACATCAAGACGGTTTGGGGGCGCGGCTACGTCTTCGAGGGCGGCCGGTGAGGCAGCTCGCCGCCCTGCTAGCGGCGCCTTTCGCGTTGCTGCTCGGGGCGGTCGCGCTTTGGTTCGCGCCAGCTCCGGCGGCGGCACGGTTCGACGTCGTCGCTGCCAACGACTTCCTCGTACAGTTGCGGGAAACCTGGCCTCGGGTCGAGGCCTCGTACCCCGGCGAGTGGACGGTAGTGGCGGCAGAGGTTGTCGCCAGCCGCGGCGAGCCCATCACCGATGACCTTGAGGCGGCTCGTCGAGGGGCGTTCGGATTCGACATCGTGGTGGATGGCCGGGTAGTGGGCCGCGCCTGGCTGGCCTCTGGGCTGGAGTCGCAATGGGCGACGGCCTGGGGGAGTACGCGTCGCCTCGGGGCCGGCGCGCTGGGGCTAGCCGGGGTGGGGGCCGCTGCCTGGGCCGCCTGGGCGTGGCTGAGGCTGCTGCGTCCCTTCAGGCGCCTGGAACGGTTCGCCGCGGACGTCGGCGCGGGTCGGTTGGACGCACCGCTGGCGATGGACCGCGCCCAGGCGTTCGGGGCGTTCACGAGTTCCTTCGACCTGATGCGCACCGAGCTCGCGGCCGCCCGCGAAGCTGCCGCCAAGGCGGAGGAGTCCAAGCGCGATCTGGTCGCCCAGCTCAGCCACGACCTTCGCACGCCCGTCGCCACGATCCTGGCCAACGCCGAGCTGCTCGCGCTCGAGGAAGGCGATGCACTCCGGCGGCAGCGGCTCGACGCGATCGTCGAGCGGGCCCGGCTCGTCGACTCCCTAATCGACGAGCTCAGCGCCGCCAATAACGACCGCCTGGATGCGCTGCCCGTCGTCCCCGAGGAACTGCCGACGCCACGCGTTGCGCGTTTGCTTCGCGCGGCCGACGCGACGGGGGCGCTCGAGTCGTTCCAGCTGGCTGAGGCGATGGTCGTCGCCGACCCGAAGCGTCTCTCCCAGATTTTTGACAACCTCCTGGGCAACGCCGCCAAGTACGCGGGCACGCGGGTCGTCGTCGACTCCGGCATCACGGCCGAGTCGTGGTGGGTGCGCTTAACCGACGCCGGTCCCGGCGTGCCCGAAGACGAGATCCCGCACCTGGTGGTGAAGCGCTTCCGGGGCTCCAACGCGGCAGGCATCCCGGGATCGGGTCTGGGGCTGTACACCTCGGCCTGGCTGGCCGAGCGCATGGGGGGCGACCTGACCCTGGCCAACGTCCCCGGCCCGGCCGGCCTCACGGCGCAACTCACCCTGCCCCTCGCCTAACCCCGCCCCCAACTCGTGCACGAATCGCCGTTTTGGGTGAACGGGGGTGCGCGTGGCTAGGGCGTTTACCGCGCCGATTCACCTGGCCCGGCGGTTCGTGCATACCCTGGGGGGAATATAGGGCTGGGAGTTAAGGAAGAGTTAAGGAGTTCGCAAGGACTCTTAAGGCGCCTGGGCCTTAGCTTTTCGGACATGGCCAGTTTGATCACCACCGAGAAGCTGTCGAAGACGTTCTCCCGCAAAGGGTCGCAGCATCATGTGTTGAAGAACATCGACCTGGAGATCGACGGCGACGACTTCACGGTCGTGATGGGGCCCTCCGGCGCCGGCAAGTCGACGCTGCTGTACGCCCTCTCAGGCATGGACCGGCCGAGCCTCGGCCGGATCGTCTTCGACGGCAAGAGCATCGAGAAAATGCCCGAAGACAAATTGGCCAGGTTCCGGCTCGACCACTGCGGCTTCGTCTTCCAGCAGGTCTACCTCCTCGACTCACTGTCGGTCAGCGACAACGTCCTGGCGGTGGGGCTGCTGGGCGCGAGGCGGCGCGACGTCGTGGCACGAGCCCGTGACCTGTTCGACCGGGTCGGCCTTCCCGAGCGGACCCGCGGGGCCGCCGCTACGACTCTGTCCGGCGGTGAGGCGCAACGAGCCGGCATCGTCCGGGCCTTGATCCGCGAGCCGCGGGTGCTGTTCGCCGACGAACCCACCGGCCAGCTGAACTCCGAGGCGAGCGACGCCGTGCTCGACCTCCTCAGCGACCTCCATGCCGGCGGCCAGTGCATCCTCATGGTCACCCACGACGTCCGCTCCGCGCTGCGCGGCAGCCGCATCCTCTACCTGCGCGACGGGGCGATCGCCGGGGACATCAAGCTCGGTCGCTTCGACCGCAAGGACTCGGGCAGACGCGAAAGGCTGCAACACTTTCTTGACGAGATGGGGTGGTGAGCGTGGCGACCGCCATCCTGATCCGCCGCAACTTCAAACGACACTGGGGCCGCATCGTCACGCTAGGGATTCTCACCCTGCTCGCTGCGGCCGTAGCCAACGTGGCGTTGATTGTTGCAACGGACTACACCCCGAACTTCGATCGCCGCGCGCAAGAGCTTGGAACCACCGATCTGATCGTCCTGGACCCCCTCCCGACGAGCCCGGTCGCCGAGCTGCTGCGCGACGACGACCGGGTCGCCGAGACCAGCGTGCTTGGACTTCGAGGACGCTGGTCGAGCGTCGAGGTTGGCGGAACCGACCTATCGAGCCTGTTCCTGTTCACACCGGCTTCTAAGACCTGGAGCCCCAACCAGTACCGCGTCACCGAGCGCGCCGAGACTACCTTCGACGACGGCATCGTAATCCCCTTCACGCTCGCCTCCGACTACGCCCTGGGCGAGCCGATCACGATCCGAGCCGACGGCCAGGATCACACTTTCCACGTCCAGGGCTACCTTGAGTCCACCCACTTCGCGGGCCGTGCGTATGGGGCCCTGCTGTTCGTCGCCAACCCGGGTGTCGACGTCACCGGGTGGACGAACCAGGTCACCTTGACATCGGCGAACGTGGCCGCCGACGCTGACGTCGACCAGGTCCTGGCCGATACGGAGGCCGCGGTCCGCGCGATGGCGGACGACGTGCAGCTTGCGTCCTCCACCATCGCGCTGCTGCGCACCGGAGTTGGGCTGGGGCCCAGCGTGTTTGCCCTGTCGCTGCTCGCCTTCGCGGCGGTGCTGTTGCTGGTGGTGGTAATCGTCTTGCGCACCCTGATCGCCGAGGCAATCTCGCAGGATTCCACCGCCATAGGCACGCTCAAGGCAGTCGGTTATCGCACGGGACGGATCGTCGCTGCCGTCACCCTGCCTTACATCCTGGGCGGGGCAGCGGCCGCGCTGGTCGGCATCGCGCTGAGCTACTTGGTCCTGCAGAGCTTGAGCCGGCAGCTCTCCCAGCAGGGCGTGGTGGTGTGGGCCCCGGGACCCAACCTTTTCGCGGGCCTCGTCTCCGCCGCCGTACTGCTGGCCCCTATCGCCCTGGCCGCCGGCCTGGCGGCGCTCCGGGTACGCTCCCTGAGCCCCGTCGTCGCCTTGCGGGGCGGCCTCGAGGCCCACGATTTTAGAGCCCAGCCCCTTCCGCTCGACCGCGCCCGGGGTGCAGTGCCGGAACGCTTGGGGCTGGGACACGCGCTCGTCCATCCCGGCCGCACCGCCGCCACGACGATGGTGCTCGCCTTGGTGCTCGTGTTCGCCAGCTTCGCGGTCGGCATGGTCAAGATCCAGCCGAACCTTGCGCACTTTCTAGTCGGTGACTACGCGGACGTAAACGTCGAACGCATGCACCCCGAGGACGTTGATGCCACGCTCGAGAAGGTACGGAAACTTCCTGGGGTCGAGAAGGCCTACCGCCACGACTCCTTCACGCTGACCATCTCCGGCAGGCAGATCGCTGGCAGAGCGGTTCAGGACTTCGGCGTCTTGTCCACTTCGGCCTACGAGGGCCGCGAGCCGCGCCACGACAACGAGATCGCCATCGGTCCCCGGGTGGCCGAAATCACGGGCGCGGGGATCGGCGACACCGTCGCAGTCGACTATCAAGGCCAAAGCCAAGATTTCCTCGTCGTCGGGCTGCTGCAGGGATCGCGGCAGTTGGGGACGTTCGCCGATTTGACCTACGACGGGGTGCGTCGCCTGGTGCCGGAACACCGGCCGACAGGGCTGTGGGTGTTCGGGCGGTCCGGCGAATCGTCGGGCGAGCTTCGCAGCCAGGTCGACGCACTAACGCCTAGCGGGGCAGTCGGAGACATGAAGCAGTCGCTGGAGGCCGAGAGCCGCCCATACTCGGACATGATGCTCGGCCTCATCGCGACCATCGTCACACTCACCGTGGCGACGACGGCGCTCGTCACCGGGGTCGTCATTACCACTCAGATTCGCCAGCAAGCGCGCGACTTCGGAGTGCTCAAAGCCCTCGGTTTTACGTCTCGCCAACTGCGTCGGCAGATTCTGGCCGGGCTGCTCCCGCCGTTGCTGGCCGGAGCGAGTCTAGGAGGCGTCTCCGGCTGGTTCGCCCTCGCGCCCGGTTTCGGGGCGCTGCTGGCGCCGGTGGGGTTCCGCAAGGTCGAACTCGACGTCGAGCCGTGGATGATCCTGGTGGCGGCGGTCGGTGTCGTCCTGCTTGGAATGCTGGTGGCTTGGGGTGCATCGGCCCGGGTCAAACGCATCTCCGCCTACGCCCTGATCACCGAATAGGCGGGGAGAGGTGGGCGGGGACCCCGCCCACCTACGGGTCACTCCGCCTCGGTGCCCCGTGCTCCCAACTCCTCGTCGAGACGGAGGAGGCCGGTGCCGTCATTGCCGATCAGCTTGACGCGGGAGATGATCGCCGAAACGCTTGACTCTTCCTCGACCTGCTCCTCGATGAACCAGTTGAGCAGGGGGATCGAGTCGATATCCCCGCTCGACTGCGCGATCCGGTACAGGTTGCGGATCTGCTCCGAGACCTTCTGCTCGTGGGCGAGGGCGGCCTCGAACGCGGCCAGGACGTTGTCGACGTGGCCGGCCTGCGCCGGAATCTGGCCCACGAGCGGGGTCACGCCGCGGTCGAGCATGTGGTCGGCGAACTTATCGGCGTGGGTGAGCTCTTCGTCCGCCTGGGCCTTGAACCAGGACGCGATGCCGGGCAGGTCGAGCGCCTCCATGTCCAGCGACAGCTGGCGGTACACGATGGCGGCGCCGATCTCGTTTGTGACTTGGGTGTTGATTGCTTCCTTGAGGTCTCCAGTGAGTTCCATGTCTGCACACTACTGCGGCGCGCCGACAAATCGGCGTAGCACGATCAGTCGGTGTATGGTTCGCTCAACGTCCGAAGTCCAGGGACGCCTTGAGTTTCCAAAGGGGGGCCATGCTGGCAGGGCGTGGACGCATCGGTGGACGTGGTCGTGCGGCGCTTCGCCAGCGACCGGCTGCCAGACACGTCGGCATAGATGCCCCGCTCTCAATGGGCAAGTCGTTGCTGCTTGGCGCGATCATCCTTGCCATCGTCGCCACCTTGCTGCTTGCGCGGTGGCCCTTGACCTGGACCGGAGCGGTTTGCCTATGGCTAGCGGGCATGGGGTACGCGCTCGCCGATCTGCCTCGACGCATGGTCCTAGCCGTGTTCCTGACGTCGATGTTCGTCGTGCTGATGATGCGCGAGTTCATGTCGATTTCCCTCGGCATCCTCCCCACCCAGAACGACCCGATCGAGACTGAACACCTTCTGCTTTCACTGTTCCTCGCTCTGCTAGGGGTATTGGTCGGCGCCGTCGCCAGCGGGCGTTTCGGGCACAGCGTCAAGGCCCCACCGCCGCTCGATCCGCTGCTGTTTCCGATGACTCGCAAGCTGTTCTACTTCCTGATGGTCTTCGCGCTGCTTTCGACGGCGCTCCGCGGCCTATACGTCGTCCAGAACGGCTACCTCGCCTTTTACACGAGCTACCAGCAGATCGAGGCCGGGGACAGCCTCCGGTTCGGCCTGCGTAAGATCGAGCAGGCGATGCCCGTGGTCCTCTACATCATGCTCGGCATGATGCCCACGAGGCGTGAAGTCCTTCGCCTGTTCGTGCCTTACGGCGCCTACTTGGCTCTGGGGCTGCTGACCGGCTCGCGTGCCGAGTTCGCCTTCGGGGTCCTGACCTGCTTCGTCTACTACCTCGCTCGGCAGGGCGTCGATGGCGCGGGTTTGGAACCCGCCAAAATCTGGCAGTTCACGCCGCGGCAGCGGGCATTCGGCGTCGCGCTCGGGGCCGCGGTCGTCGCGTTGTTCATCTGGCTGGAAGGCGCCCGCGGCGTCGGAGAGCTCGCGACCGCCGAGGGGGAGGGGAGCGCGCTTTACCTGTTCCTCTACGGCCAAGGGGTCAGCGCCACCGTCATCCGCAATGCCTTCACGTTTGACTACCTGCTTCCCGAAGGGCAGTGGTATCTCCTGGAGTTCCTCCAGACGGGGATCCCGGCCCGACTGCTGGGCATTCCCGTCTACTACGGCAACACCATCGAACATGCCCTCTACGGCGGGTCGATGACGCACGCCCTCGGGTACGCGATCCTCGGACCCGAGTATCTCGCCGGCCGCGGGCCGGGAACCTCCTTCGTCGCTGAGTGGTACCACGACCTCGGCTACTGGGGCATCGTCGCCGGCGGCGTGGTCATGGGGTTCGTTTGCATCCAGACCTCCGTGCTGCGGCTCGGCCGACCGTATCTGAACGGCGTGCTTCTGATCATGGTCGCCGACCTGATCGCCGCCCCGAGGATCAGCGCGACGGCGTTCCTGACGACGGCGATGTCGCCCAGCGTCCTCGGTGCTCTCGCGGCGGTGTTCGCCATCCAAACCCACCTCGGAGTGCAGGCGAAGCGGCGAGCCGCTAAGGAGGCGGCGCGTGGCCCGCAGGCCCGGCGCGGGGGTAAGCGTTCTTCGACTACGGAACTGCCGGCCACCCCGACGCGGAAGGCGGTTGCTCCGGATCACGCGCTCCGAAGACTCTGATTAGCCCTGACAGGGCCCGTGAGATATTCTTGGCAGGCTGCCTTGGGTCTGTGCCCTCCGCCTGCGTGCGGTGGGGACCTCTCCCGGGCCGCAAAACCCCATGCCCGAAGTGTGGGGCCCCTCCTGGCAAAATCCAGGGGGATCAACACATCAGTTCCGGACAGGCCCGATCGGGAACCGGCCGGACGAAGGAGAATCAATGATCCAGCAGGAGTCGCGACTCAAGGTCGCCGACAACACGGGGGCCAAGGAACTCTTGTGCATCCGCGTTCTCGGTGGCTCGAAGCGTCGTTACGCCTACCTCGGCGACACGATCGTCGCCACGGTCAAGGACGCGATCCCGGGCGGCAACGTCAAGAAGGGCGATGTCGTCAAGGCCGTTGTAGTGCGCACAGTCAAGGAACGCCGTCGCCCCGACGGTTCATACATCAAGTTCGACGAGAACGCCGCAGTCATCCTGAAGAACGATGGGGAGCCCCGCGGCACCCGCATCTTCGGCCCGGTGGCCCGCGAGCTGCGCGAGAAGAAGTTCATGCGCATCGTCTCCCTAGCCCCGGAGGTGATCTGATGAAGTCCCTGCACGTTAAGAAGGGCGATCGCGTCAAGGTCATCGCCGGTGGTGACAGGGGCAAGATCGGCGAGATCATCGCCGTCGACCCGCGCGCCGAGAAGGTCGTCGTCGAGGGCGTGAACGTCGTCAAGCGCCACAAGCGTGAGTCTCAGGGCGCGAACGGTCGCCGCATTGAGGGCGGCATCATCAGCGTCGAGGCCCCCATCCACGTTTCCAACGTCCAGCTCGTCACCAAGGTCGACGGCAAGGAGGTTGTGACCCGCGTCGGCTACGAGCGCGTCGAGGTCACCAAGCGTCGTTCCGATGGCTCCGAGTACAAGGCCGAGCGCAGCAAGCGCATCGCTCGCAAGACCGGGAAGGAGATCTGATGACCGAGATCCCGCGTCTCAAGAAGAAGTACCGCGAGCAGATCGTGCCGGCGCTCCAAGAGGAGTTCAAGTACGGCAACGTGATGCAGATCCCCGGCCTGGTGAAGATCGTCGTGAACATGGGCGTCGGCGAGGCTGCCCGCGACTCGAAGATCATCGACGGCGCCGTGCGTGACCTGACCGCCATCACCGGCCAGAAGCCGTGCGTGACCAAGGCCCGCAAGTCCATCGCCCAGTTCAAGCTGCGCGAGGGCATGCCGATCGGCTGCCACGTCACCCTTCGCGGTGACCGCATGTGGGAGTTCGCCGACCGCCTGCTGACGCTGGCCCTGCCCCGCATCCGCGACTTCCGTGGTCTCAACGGGCGCCAGTTCGACGGCAAGGGGAACTACACCTTCGGCCTCAACGAACAGGTGATGTTCCTCGAGATCGATCAGGACAAGATCGACCGCCTCCGCGGCATGGACATCACGTTCGTGACCTCGGCCACCAATGACATTGAGGGACGGGCGCTGCTGAAGCACCTCGGATTCCCCTTCAAGGCCGTCGACGACCCGAAGAAGGCACCCGCCAGGCGCGGCCCCGCGTTCCACGGCAAGAGGAAGTGAGCGTGAACCATGGCTAAGACAGCACTCAAGGTCAAGCAGTCCCGCAAGCCGAAGTTCGGCGTCCGCGCGTACACCCGCTGCAACCGCTGCGGTCGCCCCAAGTCGGTCTACCGCAAGTTCGGTCTGTGCCGCGTCTGCCTGCGCGAGCTCGCCCACGCGGGCCAGCTCCCCGGCGTGACCAAGTCGTCCTGGTGAACCCGGGCCTTCAACGAAACTTCCAAATTGATTTGTCCCAGGTCCTGCTGGCAGGAAACCGGGGCGAGAAAGAAGCCACACAGCCATGACAATGACTGATCCCATCGCAGACATGCTCACGCGTCTGCGTAACGCCAACCAGGCGTACCTGGAGTCGACGTCGATGCCTTCCTCCAAGATCAAGGTCGGCATCGCGGAGATTCTGAAGGCCGAAGGGTACATCTCGAACTACGAGTTGACCGAGGTTGAGGGGCAGGTCGGCAAGGTCCTCAAGGTGACCCTCAAGTACGGGGAGTCCCGTGAGCGTTCCATCGCTGGCCTGCGCCGCATCAGCAAGCCCGGCCTCCGCGTCTACGCGAAGGCGAAGGCCCTCCCGAAGGTGCTTGGCGGTCTCGGTATCGCCATCATCTCCACCTCGCAGGGTCTGCTGACCGACAAGCAAGCTAACGCCAAGTCCGTGGGCGGCGAAGTCCTCGCCTACGTCTGGTGATCCGACGAGACTGAAAAGGAGAAAGAGATGTCACGAATTGGCAGGCTCCCCATCGCGGTCCCGTCGAACGTCGAAGTCAAGATCGACGGCCAGGACGTGGCGGTCAAGGGCCCCAAGGGCGAGTTGAAGCTCGCCGTCCGCGAGCCCATCACCGTCGCCCGGAATGACGAGGGTCAGATCGAGGTCACCCGTCCCGACGACGAGCGCCTTTCGCGCTCGCTCCACGGCCTGACCCGCACCCTCGTTTCCAACATGGTCGTCGGCGTGACTGAGGGCTACACCAAGAAGCTCGAAATCGTTGGCGTCGGCTACCGCGTCGTCTCGAAGAGCCCGACGCAGCTCGAGTTCGCACTCGGCTTCTCGCACCCCGTTACCGTGGATGCTCCCGAGGGCATCACCTTCGCGGTCGAGACGCCGACCCGGTTCACGGTCTCCGGCATCGACAAGCAGCTTGTCGGCGAGGTGGCCGCGAACATCCGCAAGATTCGCAAGCCGGAGCCCTACAAGGGCAAGGGCGTCCGCTACGCGGGCGAGCACGTCCGCCGCAAGGCTGGAAAGGCTGGTAAGTAATGGCTATCTCGCTTGGCATGCGCAAGAGCCTCGCGGCGAAGGCCGCTTCCCGGGCTCGCCGCCAGCTCCGCGGCCGCAAGAAGATCCACGGCACCGCCGAGCGTCCCCGCATGGTGGTAACCCGTTCCACCCGCCACCTGTTCGTTCAGGTGATCGACGACAACCGCGGTCACACGCTGGCTTCCGCCTCCACCATGGAGGCCGATATCCGTGCGGTCGAGGCAAACAAGTCGGACAAGGCCCGCAAGGTTGGCGAGTTGATCGCCAAGCGCGCCAAGGACGCGGGCGTCGAGAACGTGGTCTTCGACCGGGCCGGCAACAAGTACCACGGCCGGATCGCGGCGCTCGCTGACGCGGCGCGCGAGGCCGGTCTCGGATTCTGAGAACGACGAGAGGATAGGGAACACGATGAGTGAAACCCAGCAGCGCGGCGATCGTCGCGGTGGGGAGCGTCGTGGCCGTGACGATCGTCGTGGCCAGGCTTCCAAGGAAGACAAGAACCAGTACCTAGAGCGCGTGGTCGCGATCAACCGCGTCGCTAAGGTAGTCCAGGGTGGTCGTCGCTTCAGCTTCACCGCACTGGTCGTCGTCGGCGACGGCGAGGGCACGGTCGGCGTCGGCTATGGCAAGGCGAAGGAGGTGCCGGCCGCGATCGCCAAGGGCGTGGAGGAGGCCAAGAAGCACTTCTTCCGCGTGCCGTTGGTGCAGCGCACCATCCCGCACCCTGTTCAAGGCGAGAAGGCGGCGGGCATCGTCCTGCTGCGTCCCGCCTCGCCGGGTACCGGCGTCATCGCGGGCGGCTCGGCGCGCGCGGTACTGGAGTGCGCCGGAGTGCACGATGTGCTGTCGAAGTCGCTCGGTTCGGCTAACGCCATCAACGTCGTGCATGCGACGGTGGCGGCCCTGCAGAGCCTCGAAGAGCCGGAGTCGGTGGCCAAGCGTCGCGGCCTGCCCGTCGAGGACGTCGCTCCCGCGGCCCTGCTGCGCGCGCGCAAGGAAGGGGCGATGCGCTGATGGCTGACCTGAAGATCACCCAGATCAAGTCTGGTGTCGGCGGCAAGGACTACCAGAAGGCGACGCTCCGTACTCTGGGCCTCAAGCGCATCGGCGATAGCGTCGTGCGGTCGGATCGTCCTGAGGTGCTCGGCATGATCCGCACCGTCGCCCACCTCGTTGCAGTGGAAGAGGTCAAGTAATGGCTCTCAAGATTCATCACCTGCGTCCGGCTCCGGGCGCGAACACCCCCAAGACCCGTGTCGGCCGCGGTGAGGGTTCCAAGGGCAAGACCGCTGGTCGCGGCACGAAGGGTACGGGCGCTCGCAAGAACGTTCCGGCGAACTTCGAGGGTGGCCAGATGCCGATGCACATGCGGATTCCGAAGCTGAAGGGGTTCAAGAACCCGTTCCGCGTCGAGTACCAGGTCGTGAACATCGGTCGCCTCGCCGAGCTGTTCCCCAAGGGCGGCTCCATCACCGTCGACGACCTCGTCGAGGCTGGTGCCGTGCGCGCCGGCCGCCTGGTCAAGGTCCTTGGCCAAGGAGACATCAGCGTCGCGCTGCACGTCACCGCTAATTCCTTCTCGAACTCCGCCAAGGAGAAGCTGGCAGCGGCCGGCGGCTCCGCCGTGGAGGCCTGAGGCAGACGTAAGAAGCCCGGCAGCCCCTTTGGGCTGCCGGGCTTTACGCGTGGTCCGGCTACTGGTCTTCGTCGGGTTCGACAACCATCTGGTTGCCGTCAGCGTGGTGCCTGCTGTAGTAGTCCTCCATCTTGTCCTCGCGCAGGGCCTGACTGAACTCGGCCAGCTTGTCCTGGTCGAGTTCGGCTACCGCTTGGTCCCCGACGCGACCCCAGCCCTTGATGGGGGCCTGCATGAGCCGGATCGAGTCGGATCCGGAGAGCTTTAGTTCTTGGGCGAGCCCGAGGATCTTGTCGGTGGTCAGAGCCTCATCGGTGGTTAGAGTGCTTGTGAACTTGCCGATGATGCTGTTGAACGCGACAGGGTTGGCCAGGATAGCTGGGTCGAGCGCCTTCTTGACGATGCCCTTGACCATGGAGCGCTGCCGGTAGGCACGCCCCAAGTCGCCATCTGGGAGGTTCTTGCGCTCGCGGACGTAGATGAGAGCATCGTCGCCGGAGACGGTGATGTTGCCTTTGGGAAAGTGCCGGCCGAGCGTACCGCTCGATTCCCACGGGTTGTAGACCGTGACCCCGCCGACCTCTTTAGTCAGGCTGATGAAGCCTTTGAAGTCGATGGCGACGGTGTGGTCCATGCGGGTTTTGGTCAACTGCTCCAGGGTCTGGACCGTCAGCGGTGCGCCACCGAACGCGAACGCCCAGTTGATCTTTCCGTCCCCCTTACCAGGGATCGGGACCCACATGTCGCGCGGGAACGAGACTATGTACAGGTGTTTTCGATCGCCTGACAGGTGGGCGACCATCAGAGAATCGGAGCGGCCCACCTCGTCATCCGTGCGTTCGTCGGTACCCAGGAGGACAAAGTTCATCGGCGCTTTGGCACCGCCGGGCGTGGTCGGCGCCGGCGCCGGCCGAGACGGGTAATCGGACGGGTTGAGGCTCGGGTCGCGCTTCACATCGTTGAGGGCGGTCACCGATCGGATCAGATAGAAGCCAGCCAGGGCCAGCACGAGCACCAAGGCTCCGACACACACCAGCAACAGCATGGCTCCGACGCGACGCTTCTTGCGCTTGTCGGCTCGGCGGGGTTTCTCGTCGTTTGGCTCTTCGGCCAGGACGTGCAATCCGGAGTCAGTCATGTTCCTCCCATCCTTGCCGGATTGTACGGTACCTAAAGTTATGCGAGTCGGTGTGCCTGTTGACTTGAAGCGGGCATGACCTGTCCCCCTTTTGGCCGGGGTGTCGAACTAGGGTTCCTGGGGTTCACCGGTACTAACCGGGCGAAAACCCTCATGACTAGGGAGGTTGCCGTGTCGAGTGGGCCGGAGTTGGGGCTGCCTCCGCCCTGTCGTGGCGACGATCCTTCAAGGCTGGGCGGTCCCACGTGGGCGACCTGAGCTATAGGGTAAGAACGATCGAGGTCGGGTGTATCGACGTGGTCTTACCGCGCTCGCGGCTCCCTGGGGGCGGGCATCGTGTCGTTTCGCAATCACCCGGCGCTAGTACCAAGTGGTCCCCTGGGGCCAGACGGAGGTGGATTGATGTTTCCGGCTGCCCCCATCGGGCGGAGGTGAGTTGCGTGCCTGGACTCTTTTCCCCGGACGAACCCGGCGACGAGAAAAAGCTGATTCTTTTCGTGTGCACCGGAAACATATGCCGGTCCGCCTTTGCCGAGGCTGCCCTTAAGCAGCGGCTTCCGGAGGACAGCGAGATCGAGGTCACGTCTGCGGGCACCCTCGCGGTCGTCGGACGAGGGATGGATGAGACGATGTCCACCGCGGGGATCTCCCGGGGCCTGCAAGACACCTCGCACACGGCGCGCCAGCTCACCGGGCGCACTTTGCAAGAGGCAACCTTGATTTGCGTGTTCTCGACTGAACACTTGAGCTGGATCGCCGACGAACGCCCCGACCTTCTCAGCCGCACCGTAGCCGTGGGGCAGTTGAAGTCCGCGCTTGAGACCTACGACCCGGGTCGTCTGTTCGATCTGGCAGAGGTGGCCCCAGCCGTGTGGGAGGCGCGACCGGAGTTGCAGGACGAGGATTGGATCGCCGACCCGTACCGTCGTGGGCTTGATGCCGCCGTTGAGGCTGTTGACAGCATCGTTGCGGCGCTGGATGTCTTGGTTAGCCGGCTGGCCACCTCGGAACGCCGGATTGCGTCGTGACCGCGGCGGTCCGCCCCCGCATCCTGGTGGGCGGGATGACCGACAACCCGGGGGGCAAGGAGAAGTACATCCTCTCGGCTATTGAGGCGATACGTTCAGGCGCCGACTTCGTCGTGCTCAGCGACATCGACCGCGTCGCCTTCCAGGACGAGCTCGAGGCCTGGGGCGTGGAGGTGGCGCGGGTGCCGCACCGCCGGAAGGATCCGCTGGGCCATCTCCGCGGCCTGTGGCGTCTGATCCGCGATGGCCGTTTCCAGACGGTGTGGCTGCACCAGACGGTGATCAGTTCGCTCGAACCCCTGCTGTTCGCGGCACTGCGCCGCGTCCCCAACCGTGCTCTGCACTCGCACTCGTCGCGCAACAT
This sequence comes from uncultured Propionibacteriaceae bacterium, assembly GCA_945875065.1. GTDB lineage: Bacteria > Actinomycetota > Actinomycetes > Propionibacteriales > Propionibacteriaceae > Arachnia. Next base: position 19,338 of record CAMCJC010000005.1, read on the forward strand.
GTCTGGCCGCCTGTCTGGGATACTGCACGCGATTCAGCGGCCGTTCGCGCCGCTCGTGGCGAATCGGCGCTTGGCGTGCTCCGACGAAGCCGCTAAGTGGTTCTTCCCGTTCGCGAAGTGGACGTTCGCGCCGAACGCCTTCGATGTCGCCCCATTCGATTTCGACCCCGACCGTCGCAGCCGAGTGCGCGAGGCACTCGGGCTGCCGGATACCGCGCAGGCGATCCTTCACGTCGCGCGCCTAGGGCCGGCCAAGAACCATGCGTTCGACATCGAGATCATGCGTGTCGTGCGTGAACGCGGCGATAACGCGATTCTGCTGCTCTGCGGCGATGGACCGTACCGCGAGGATCTGGAACGCGCCGTCCACGAGGCTGGGCTGGGGGACCGCATCCGATTCCTCGGGGTCCGCTCCGATGTACCGGATCTGCTGCAGGCAGCCGACGCAGCCATCCTTCCGTCGACGTTCGAAGGCCTGCCGTACACCGCTTTGGAGGCACAGGCCGCTGGGCTGCCGATCCTCCTGTCCGACGCGGTTAGCACGCGGGCGGAGGCCGGCGGCGACGTCGTCTGGTTGCCCATCGATCAGGGGCCAGGACCTTGGGTCGAGGCCCTTGCCGCGCTGCGTGCCCGCCCGGCGACCCCGCGCGTCAACGCGATCCGAGGAACCCGGTTCGACATGGCAGAGGCCTCCCAGCACTTCAATGCCCTCCTGGATGGCCGCGCCTGAGGCTCATGCTGCGATTCCTCAAGAACTCCGGCATTTTCCTCATCGGGAGCATTCTGTCGCGCCTGATCACGTTCCTGCTGCTCCCGGTCTACACGCGCTACATCCCGACGAGGGACTTCGGTTACTTCGACGCGTCGCTCGTCCTGATGACTGTCGTTACCGAGTCTGTGTTTCTCAACATCTGGGTGGTGCTGCTGCGCCGCTTGAAGGATGAGAACGGCCGAGGGATGGGCGAGGTCTACCCCGGGATCGTTTTGTTCGGGCTGTCGACGCTGGTCTACCTAGGACTGGGAGTCGTCGGCTGGCTGGTCTTTGACTTCCGTTACTACTGGCTGATCATCGCCTTCGGCTTCGTCCAGGCTCTTAGCTACGTCTATAAGCACATCGCGCGTGGGCTGGGGAGAAACATCGACTTTGCTATCTCCGGGATCATCGCGGCGCTGACGACCCTCGCCTCCAACCTGCTCTTCTTGGTGGTGTTCCGCTGGGACTTCGGCTCCCTGTACGTCGCGAGCATCCTCGCTCTACTCGCCGACACCCTGTACCTCGAACTGCGAATCGGAATCGCCCGTCAAATCATCGCGGCGCGCGTTCGGCGTCACCTGTGGCGCGCCGTCTACTGGCTGGCTCGCCTAGCACTACCCGTCGGGCTGAACGCGATCGTCTACTGGCTGGTGAACTCGGTCAACAGGATCGTCATTATTCAGGTGCTGGGGGAGGAAGCCAACGGCGAGTTCGCCGTAGCCTTCCGGTTCGGTGCGATCATCTCGCTCGTGATCATGGCGCTGACCTACGCCTGGCAGGACATCGCCTTCGGCAAGTCGGCGCGTGATGGCGTCTTCTTCGGCAAGGCGGCAGGGGGCTACGCCGGTGCTCTGCTGTTTGGCCTCGCGCTGCTGCTGCCAGCCGTCTCGATCCTCTTTCCCTTGGCCGTCGATACCGCCTATGGCGGCGCGTACGTCGTGACGCCGCTGACTCTGGCGGTCGCCACGATCAGCGGCTACTCGAACTTCCTGGTCAACATCTTCTACGCGATTGAGCAGAACAAGCAGACGCTGTGGGCCATCTTGATCGCCGGCGTAACCAACACGGTCTTGGCATTCCCGCTCGTTATGTTCCTCGGCCTGCAGGGGGCCAGCCTGTCGAGCTTCATCGGCTACCTGGCCGGAATCGGGTACATGCTGTGGCGGCTGGAGCGCGAAATCGGCATGCGTGTTAGCTTGTTGTGGCCGCTCGTCGGGATCGGTATCAGCGCTGTCAGCGCCGCCGTGTTCTTCTGGGCTAATCCGTGGGCAAACGGGGCGACGGCGGCTCTGCTGCTCGTAGTCGGCGCCGTGGCGGGACTGCGGGTTCGTCGGCTGCAACGCGAGCCGAAGCCTCGGCGTGCCCTGGTAGAGCCCGCTTGGGATTGGGAGCCAATCGGCGTAGCTGGCTCACGCCCTCGGCGCCGCCTAGAATCCCGAAGATGACTACCAGGACCAGCAGGGTCGGCGTAGCGACGAGGATCGCCAGAAAGCCAGTGCTGGTGCCGCGAGGCGTCCATAGCAGGGAAGGCGCGATCAGCAGGCGGATCGCATTGCCGAGCGCCCGGCCCGTCGATAATTGGTCGACGAACCATAGGAGCGCACCCGTTACCGTCGTCACGAGCAGCACGCCGAGCAGCCCGTACTGGATGTAGCCCTCTGCGAGGAAGGAAGTACCGGTGGTGACGCCGCTGAGGTACGCGTTCTCACCCAACACCGGGAGCGACAAGGCATGGGAGAACGACCCGCCCGTCATCGCGCGCTCTACCGAGTTACCCTGCAGGATCGGGAACCCGAGGAAGCGCGCCAGCAGGCCAGAGCGCGCGAACTCGGCCAGGTAGAACTGGTTGGGCACGAGCTCGCCGAATGAGACGGTGTTGTCGATGACCCGCACGGAGACGCCCTGGTTGTACAGAAAGTCGAACGAGTTTCCCGATTCGCCGAGCCCGCGCAGCTGCTCGGTGAGGGTAAATACCGGCAGGAGCGCGGCTCCGCCGACGAGGATCAAAGGGATCCAGCTCCGCGGCAGCCAAGGTTCCTCTGGGTCGGTGCGGTTGCGGATCAGCGCGTAACAGATGAGGAGCATCACGAACAGCGTGAAATCGCGACGCACGCCGACGAGCAGGTACAGGACCTGGACCGCACCGGCGAGGATGATCGGCAGGCGCGCGTCCTTGCGGGTCGGGAAAGACGCCAGGTAGATCGCGAGGGCCACGGACGTGATGTCGGTGGCGTACATGCCGGCGAACTGCAGCGGGCTCTGGCTCTGCGCGATGAAGTCTTCGGTGTAGGACTCGGCATAGGCGGAGATGCCAGATGTCATCACCGTGGTCAGCAGCCAGAGCGCCGCGATAGGGAACATGGCGATGACGACGAAGCGCGCCGATTTGCGGATGCGCACGCGATCAAGGAGGAACAGCATTCGGGTCTTCGGTGCGGGACGGGATCGCGTTGGGGTGGCCGCGAGTGGCAGCAGGCGACGGGCCAGGGCCATGCCGAAATAGCCGGCCGCGATGCCCGCCAGACCGAGAAGGAGGATCACGGCCGTCGTCGGCGGGGCGGCAGGCTCAAAGTTCGGCGACGTCCAGCCGAACATCCTCTCGAACGTGCCTTGAGTCAAGAGCAGGAGCCCGTACGAGAAGAGAAAGGCGCCGAGGAACGCATTGGGCGCTTGCGATAAGAAGACGTAGAGCAGCAGGTTCACCCAGGCGAACAACACCGTCGCCCACAAGGCGTCACACCCGGTCCCCACGACGACGACCAGCAGCAGCGCGTTGGTGGCG
>CAMCJC010000006.1 GCA_945875065.1 uncultured Propionibacteriaceae bacterium
TTTGACGGCGTGGTCGTGGTGCAGGAGGTTCGGGCTGGCGACGTACACGGCGTCGACGTGAGAGGCGATCTCGGCGATGCTGTCGGCGACGACATCGAACCCGTGCCGGGCGGCGAACTCCGCGCCGCGCCCGGCCTCGCGGGAGACGACGGCGGCGGGGGTGGCGACATCGGTCCGCAGGCAAGCGTTCGCGAACCAGTCGCTGATGAAGTTGGTCCCGACGATCCCGAAGCGCAGGGGAGAGGTCGACTCTGACTGGGCCATGGGGGAAGTCTAGGGCTGCCGGATACCGGAGTCTGGGCTGCTGGCCTTAGTCGTCAGCGTTTGATGTTCAAGTGGCGCGGTCACCGCGTGAAGCAGCAGCCGGTCAGAACTTGGTGTAGCCCTGCTTCGAGACGGTGAAGCCGTGGCCCGTCTTGGCCACCCAACAGGTCATGCCGGTGGATTCCGAAGTACAGGCGACGCCCCCGTTCGTGGCGCTCTGCCCATAGGCGAGTTCGGTGGGGGTCGTGGACGGCGGGTCGCCCAGGTTGCATATGCCGACCTGGCTGTTGCCGTCCACATAGATGTTGAACATCATGCTGCCGCAGTCCGGAATCCCTGCCGACGCGTAGTTCTGCGTGGCGAGCGAGCAGAAGACGCTGTCCTCGTACAAGACGCAGTCGATGTTCTTCGAGGGGCTGTTGATGCGGTCCAGTTGCAGGGCGCCGTTCGGGATCGGCTTGACATCGGCGATCATCAGGCGGTCAAGGGTCGTGGCAAGCGACTTCGTGGCACCGCCGGCCTTGGCCTTCTCCGCGACCTGCTTGACGTACTCCTCGCCGCACGCCTGCTTCAGCGAGGCAATGCCCTGCTCGACCTGGCCCTCTGAGTCCAGATCCCGCCACTTGACATCGTCCGAGTTCGCCTTGGCGAAGGTGACGAGTAGGTTGGCGTCGGTGCTGACCGCCGAACACCCCGTCTGCCCCAAGCGGTCGAGGCTCGCGGCGGAGGCGGTGGAGGAGGGAGACGGAGAGGTCGACTCCTGCTGCGACGGCTTCGCCGACGTGGCTCCGCCCGACGGCGACACGGCGGTCAGCAGCGGTTTGCCGGCGCCTCCCATCACGATTATTAGAGCGACAACTATCGTGATCAATAGCGCGCCCACCAGGGAACCCAAGATCACGGCAGTCCGATTGTTCCGCTTGTGCTCGTAGTCGATCACCTCGGTCGGCGCGGTGGCTGGAGCGGGTTCGTGAGCCTGCTGTGGGGCCGTCACGGCAGGTTGCGGCGTTGGTTCCTGCCGATACAGCTGGGCGGGCAGGCCCTGCCGGACGGCGTCAGCGTACCCGGCCGCAACGATGCCCTGCTGGCTCAGCAATCGCACCCGCATCCCCTCCGGGATGCCCGGGTTGGCGGCGATGATCGGTCTCAAATCCGGGTACTGCGTGGCAAGACGCCAAAGGTGGTCAGGCGGGGTGTTGGGGTCGCCAGCCGCCCATTCGTCCTGTGGTGAGTGAAGAGCCACGTCCAGAAGGATACAGCCCGCCTAACGGCCAACGGGCGCGGAAAGGTCGCCGGTCAGCGGTAGTTCACGAACTGGACGGCAAAGTCGTAGTCAGCTTCCGTTATGAGGCGTTGTACCGTCTGCAGGGCGTCTCGTGACTTGGAACTGACCCGCAGCTCGTCGCCCTGGATCTGCACCTTGACGCCCTTGGGGCCTTCATCGCGCACCAGCTTGGAGATCTTCTTCGCGTCCTCCTGCTTGATGCCCTGCTTGGTGGTGCAGGTGATCTTCCACATCTTCCCGGACAGCCTCGGCTCTCCGGCATCCAGAGCCTTCAGCGAGACCTTGCGCTTGATCAACTTGTTCTGGAACACGTCGAGGACAGCCTTCGCCCGTTCCTCACCGTTCGATTCGATTTCGATCGCCTCGCCCGACCAGCGGATCGAGGAGTCGGTTCCCTTGAAGTCGAAGCGCTGCGAGACCTCCTTCGCTGCCTGGTTCAGGGCGTTGTCGACCTCCTGCCGGTCGATCTTGCTCACGACGTCGAACGAACTGTCCGCTGCCATCGGGACCTCCTGTCGGTGGGTGCTTACGGACCATTGTGCCAGCGGCTGGACGAGTCGGGGCGGGGCTGCTATCGTGTTCGACCGATGCTGATCCGTCAGCAAGGCAGGTTGCCCGAGTGGCCAAAGGGAGCGGTCTGTAAAACCGTCGGCGTAGCCTACGTTGGTTCAAATCCAACACCTGCCACCAGAAGCCCTGTGGATTGGATGAATCCCAGGGCCTTCCTCGTCTTCCGCCCCTTCGATCAACGGCCGGAGCCCGCCGCCCCATCCGTTGAGCCGGCGTCGGCGAGTGATTTGTGCCTACGGGGGTGCCCGTGTAAAGTTCCCCCTCGGCTGGCCCCTATAGCTCAGTAGGCAGAGCGTCTCCATGGTAAGGAGAAGGTCTGCGGTTCGATTCCGCATGGGGGCTCTGTTCAAGCCCGGGTTCGTCCCGGGCTCGAACATTTCGACGGGGTAGCTCAGTCGGTAGAGCAAGCGGCTCATAATCGCTGTGTCGCGGGTTCAAGTCCCGCCCTCGTCACCCATCGTCCATCCGCGCACCCGCGCCCCGACAGCAAGGAAGAAGAGCATGGCCAAGAAGGGTCAGGACATCCGTCCCAAGATCACGCTCGCCTGCACCGAGTGCAAGGAGCGCAACTACATCACCAAGAAGAACCGCCGCAACAACCCCGATCGCATTGAGCTGAGCAAGTACTGCCCGCGCTGCCGCGTTCATCGCGCGCACCGCGAGACCCGCTGAGCCGCTCCCAGAGGCCGCCCCATGCGGGCGGCCTTTTGGCGTCTATCGGCCACTAAACTGCACCCCATGCCGATTACCCCCGAGCACGCCGGCCGGACCTATCCGCCGGCCCCCGCCTACCGCGTTAGCCGCGCCAAGATCGCTGAGTTCGCGGTGGCCCTCAAGGACGACAACCCCGCCTACTTCAACGAGGCGCCTATCGCTCCGCCCACGTTCGCGGCCGTGATCGCCGCCCAGGCGTGGGGGGCGCTGTTCGGCGACGACGAGCTCGGCTTGGCCCTGAGCCGCACCGTCCATGCCGACCAGGTCTTTGACTTTCATCGCCCCCTTCGAGAGGGCGACGATGTCACTGCCCAACTGACGATCGAGAAGGTCCGGGTCCGCGGCAACCTCGACATGGTGACGATCCACGTCGCCCTCAGCGTCGACGGGGAACCGGTCTGCGACGCCCGCTCGACTCTGATGCACACCAAGGAGGCCGCTGATGCCTGATATCCAGCCCGGGGACATCCTCGGTGAGCTTCGCGTGCCGGTCACCCGCTTTGACGTCGTCCGCTACTCCGGCGCGTCCACCGATTTCAATGAGATCCACTTCTCTGACCGCCGGGCGAAGGCAATCGGTCTGCCCGGTGTTCTCGCTCATGGCATGTGGACGATGGGGGCCGGCCTAAAGCTCGTCACCGACTGGGCTGGCGACCCTGGACGCGTCACCCGCTATCGGGTCCGCTTCACCCGTCCCGTCGTAGTCCCCGACACCGACGAGGGCACCGAGGTCGTCTACACCGGCACCGTCACCGATGTCGTCGACGGCCTCGCCACCGTGAACCTGACTGCCACCTGCGAAAACGCCGAGGTCCTCGGCGCGGCGCGCGCGGAGGTGCGCATTGACTGACCTCAAAGACCACACCACCTTCCGCATCGGTGGCCCGGCCAGGGCGTTCATCGAGGCCGCCAGCGAGGAAGAAATCTGCCATATCGTCCAGGACTGCGACGACCGGGGCGAACCCGTCCTGATCCTCGGCGGCGGGTCCAACATGCTGGTCGCCGACTCCGGCTTCGACGGCACCGTCATCAAGATCGTGAACGCCGGTATCGAGGCCCAGTCCGAGCCCTGCTACGGCGCGGAGGTGCGAGTCGGGGCGGGACAGACGTGGGACGACTTCGTCGCTCACTGCGTGGAGAACGGCTGGTCTGGGCCAGAGGCCCTGTCCGGCATCCCCGGCTCCGTTGGCGCCTGCCCGATTCAGAACATCGGCGCCTATGGCGCGGAGGTAGCGACGATGGTGCAGCAGGTTCGTGCCTGGGACCGCCGCGACCGGACGATCCGCACGATCGCTGCCGCTGACTGCGACTTCGGCTACCGTGACTCCCGCTTCAAGCGTGAACCCGGCCGCTACGTCGTGACGCAGGTGACATTCCAGCTGCCGCTCGGGGACCAGAGCCAGCCGATCCGCTATCCGGAGTTGGCCGCGGCGCTCGGCGTCGAGGTCGGCCAGCGGGCCCCGGCCCGGAGCGTCCGCGAACAGGTGCTTCGGATTCGTGGCGGCAAGGGCATGGTCCTAAACGAGTCCGACCGTGACACCTGGTCCGCCGGGTCGTTCTTCACCAACCCGATCCTGAGTCTCGAGCAGGCTGCCTCGCTCCCGGACGACGCCCCCCGCTTCCCGGCCGGCGACCGCGTCAAGACCAGCGCCGCCTGGCTGATCCAACACGCCGGCTTCGCCAAGGGGTATCGCGACGGCTATAAGGCGCGCCTGTCCAGCAAGCACGTGCTGGCTCTGACCAACCACGACGCCGCGACCGCCGCCGACGTCGTCGCACTCGGCAGAGAGATTCGCGACGGGGTCAAGGAACGCTTCGGCATCACGCTGGTTCCCGAGGTGAACCTGGTCGGCATCGCCCTCTAGGAGCGCGATTTCGGCGCCTTGCTGGGATGCGTTAGGATGATCTTCGGCGTGGACGAGTGTGTCTCGATCGCGTCGAAGGGTAGTAGCTCAACTGGCAGAGCAGCGGTCTCCAAAACCGCAGGTTGGGGGTTCGAGTCCCTCCTGCCCTGCGAAGCAGACGCTTCGCACAAGCCTGCCGCCCAGTGGGTGGGCAGGCATTTCGTTTGTTGACCGAAGGGATTGCGCGTGAGCGACGACAAGACTCAGCGTGAAGGGGAAGTCCCCGAGGCTGACCCCGTCGCCGACGACGCGGTGATCTCGGAACTCGAAGAACAGTTCGACGACTCCGAGGCCGCCGAGGATGAGACTGGCGAGGCCGCGTCCAAGAAGAAGACGGACGATAAGCCGAAGGCTGTGGTCCGCAAGACCGCCAAGGCGCCAGTGAAGAAGACCGCGCCCACCAAGAAGCGCTCCGAGAGTGCCCACGAGGAGCACGATCCCTACCGGGCCAAGAACCCGGCCCAGTTCGCCAAGCAGTCCGCGGGGGAGCTGAAGAAGGTCGTCTGGCCGACGTGGAACGAACTGACGACGCTGTTCGCCGTCGTCCTTGTGTTCGTCTTGTTCATGGTTCTGTACGTGAGTGTGCTGGACTACGGCTTTGCACAGGCACTGCTGAAGCTGTTTGGAGGAACCCAGTGACCGAGCACGACGATTTCGAGATCGACCTAGGCGAGTTGCCTGCCGAGGAACCCGAGGTCGAGATCGACCTCAGCCTAGGCGATGATGAGCCGGCCGAGGCCGAGACCATCTCGCTTGTCGAGGAGCCTGAAGAGGCCGAGGAAGCGCCGGCCACCAACGACGACGCCACCGAGGCCGCGATCGCGAGGCTCTGGGAGGAGCTCGAAGACAAGTTCGGCGAGTGGTACGTAGTTCACACGTACTCGGGTATGGAGAACCGGGTCAAGCAAAACCTCGACTCCCGCGCCTCCACCCTCAACATGGAGGACTACATCTTCGAGACAGTCGTCCCCACCGAGGACGTCGTCGAGGTGCGTAACAACACCCGCAAGACCGTCACCCGCTGCGTGCTGCCCGGTTACGTGCTGATCCGCATGGAACTCACCGACGACTCCTGGGCCGTGGTGCGCCACACCCCGTCGGTCACCGGCTTCGTCGGGCACGGCCAGACTCCGGTCCCGCTCAGCCTCGATGAGGTCGTGAACATGTTGACGCCGTCGGTCGTCGCGAAGGTCGCGGCCGATGCGTCCGGCAAGGCCGCGCGGGCGAAGAAGAAGGTGGAGGTCGTCGACTTCGCGGTTGGCGATTCCGTCATGGTCAACGACGGCCCGTTCGCCGGCGTCCACGCCACCATCACCGAGATCAGCCCCAACCATCAGCGTCTAAAGGCCCTGGTGGAGATCATGGGTCGTGAGACCCCCCTCGACCTGGAGTTCAAGCAGGTCGAGAAGATCGGTTAGGAATCCTCCGTCGGAGGGCCTAAACTTGCGCGTTGCGTCGTTGCTCCGGGGCCTACCGGAGCTTCGTCGTGAGAAAACCATCATCGTAAGGACCCACAATGCCTCCTAAGAAGAAGGTCGCAGCTCTCGTCAAGATCGCTCTGCAGGCGGGCGCTGCCACTCCCGCGCCGCCGGTCGGCACCGCACTAGGCCCGCACGGCGTCAACATGATGGAGTTCGTCAAGGCGTACAACGCCGCGACGGAGTCCCAGCGCGGCAACATCATCCCTGTCGAGATCACCATCTACGAGGACCGCACTTTCACCTTCATCACGAAGACTCCGCCGGCGGCGGAGCTCATCAAGAAGGCTGCTGGTCTCCAGAAGGGCTCCGACAACCCGCTGAAGAACAAGGTCGGCACCCTGACCGCCGAACAGGTGCGCGAGATCGCCGCCACCAAGCTCCCCGACCTGAACGCCAACGACATCGAGGCCGCCGCCAAGATCGTCGCCGGCACCGCCCGGTCGATGGGCGTCACCGTCGAGTGACGCACCCCCTGGTAGGGGCGCCCCCCGGACCAGAACTGGTGGATCAGCCCACGAGGCTGACATGACATTCAAGGAACCAGAGATGAAGCACAGCAAGGTTTACAGGGCCGCCGCCGAGAAGCGCGACGGCACCCAGCTTTACTCGCCCGAGGAGGCGCTGAAGCTGGTCAAGGAGATGGCTTCGGCGAAGTTCGACGAGACCGTTGAGGTCGCCATCCGTCTCGGCGTCGATCCCCGCAAGGCCGACCAGATGGTCCGCGGCACGGTCAACCTTCCTCACGGCACTGGCAAGACGGCACGGGTCCTCGTCTTCGCCTCCGGGGAGAAGGCTGAGGCCGCCAAGGCCGCGGGCGCCGACGAGGTTGGCGTCGACGACCTCATCGAGAAGGTGGCTGGCGGCTACCTGGACTTCGACGCGGTCGTCGCCACCCCCGACATGATGGGCAAGGTCGGTCGCCTCGGCCGTGTCCTCGGCCCCCGCGGCCTGATGCCGAACCCCAAGACCGGCACCGTCACGATGGACGTCGCGAAGGCCGTCTCGGACATCAAGGGCGGCAAGATCGAGTTCCGCGTCGACCGTCACGCGAACCTTCAGTTCCTGATCGGCAAGGCCTCGTTCGGGCACCAGCAGCTGGTCGACAACTATTTCGCGGTCCTCGACGAGGTGCTGCGTTTGAAGCCGGCATCCTCGAAGGGCCGCTACCTGAAGAAGATCGCCGTCTCCGCGACGATGTCGCCGAGCGTCCAGATCGATTCGGCCGCAACCAAGCCGACTGAGTCCGCTTAAGGCTGATTCGGAACAATAGGGGGCAGAACCTGCGGGTTCTGCCCCCTTGCTCACGGCTCCCGTACACGCCCGAGGAGACCGCCTCAGTAGTAGCAGGCGAGAGGCCCTGACGGTCCGTCGATCACCTTTATAGGGGTTCCGAAGATGTCAGTGAGGACATCGTCGCGCATCATTTCCTCCGGGGCGCCGCTGTGAATGACTTTGCCGTCGCGCAGGGCGACGATCCGGTCGGCGTAGCGGGCGGCGAAGTTGATGTCGTGCAGCACTATCAGGATCGTGCGCCCGAACTCGCGTGCCGCTCGCTCCAGGTGCCGCATCATCTCCACCGAGTGGGCGATATCCAAGTTGTTCAGCGGCTCGTCGAGCAGCACATAATCGGTCTCCTGACACAGGACCATCGCGACATAGGCGCGCTGGCGCTGGCCCCCGGACAACTCGTCGAGGTAGCGGGACTCCAGGTCCGTCAGTCCCAGGAAATCAATGTACTGGGAGATGATCTCCTCGTCTTTTGAGGTCAGCCGTCCGTGGGAGTAGGGAAAGCGCCCGAACCCTACTAGCTGGCGTACTGTTAAGCGGGAGACGAAGTGATTGTCCTGCCGCAGGATGGATAGGACCCGGGCCAGCTCGGAGGACTTGGTGGTGGCGACGTTGTGCCCGGCTACGGTAATGGTGCCGGAGTCGATGCTGAGCAGGCGTCCCATCATCGTCAGCAGCGTCGACTTGCCCGCCCCGTTGGGACCGACGAAGGCGGTGATGCCGCCGGCCGGAACCTCAAGGTCGACCGGTCCGATCCGTACTTCTTGAGCGGCCGAGGTATAGACCTTGGCGGCCTCATCCACACTGATCATAGGCGTCCCTTTCGGAGAATGGCGACGAGGAAGGCGAGGCCTCCGACCAACTCGATGATGATCGAGACCACGCCTTGCGCGGCGAAGACGTGTTTCATAAGGAAATAGGCGCTGGCCAACACCGTTATTCCCAGCACCACGGCGGTGGGGAAGATGTAACGGTGGTCGTAGGTGTCGCAGATCTGGTAAGCCAGCGTCGCCACTAGGAACCCGAGGAAGGTCATGGGACCGACGAGCGCCGTCGACGTCGCCATCAGTATCGAGACCCCTATCAGCACCGCGATGCTGGTGAGCTTGTGGTTGATGCCGAGACTCGTGGCGGTCTCACGCCCGAGAGCGAGGACGTTCAGGCGCCGGGAGGCCAAGACCAATACGACGGTGGTGACTAGCACCAGCGGGATCGCCACCGGGAAATACTCCGGCTCGGCGTTGCTGATCGATCCGAAAAGCCGGGCGGTCAGCACATCGAACTCGCTCGGGGTCAGCAGCCGCTGCATGAAGGCGGAAACTGAGCCGAGGCCGGCGCCGAGGACCACGCCCAGCAGAAGCATGGAGTGCAGGTTCGCTCGTTTACTGGTCAGCAGCCACGAGTACAGCACCAGGCACATGGCCACCATGAGTACGAGCTGGCCGATGAAAGTCGAGGTTGTCCGGGCCTCGGTCAGGCCCGCCGCACCCAGGAAGAAGATCGTAGAGGTATGGATCGCCCGGTATAGGGATTCGAAGCCCATGATCGACGGCGTCAGGATCCGGTTGGCAGTGACGGTTTGGAAGGCGACGGTGGCCATGGCCTGGCAGACCGCGACGATGATCATCGCGCCGACGGCGATACCGCGCCGCTCGGCTATCAGCCAGAAACCCCGCGTGCCGAAGGCCGCCGGGTTGTTCCATGCGAGTAGCCCCAGGCAACTCAGCGTAGCCAAGGCGGTTAGGGCCGCGAAGATGAGCAGCCAGCGGCGTCTGGCCCGGGCCGTTGGGAAAGCGCTGGAGGCCTGGCGGGCCTGCCCCCGAGCCGTCGGGTCGGCGGTGGGCGTTGCCGTCATGCCTGCCCCTTTCTGGTGCGGCGCAGGATAAGCGCGACGAACACGACAGCGCCGACGATTCCCAGGACGACTGATACCGGAACCTCGAAGGGGGAGATGATGGTGCGGGCCAGGAGGTCGCAGGCCGCCACAAGGATGATCCCGCAAAGGCATACCCACGGCAGGTTGGAGCGCAGATCGTCGCCGCGCGCGATCGAGACGATGTTGGGCACCACGAGCCCCAGGAACGGCAGGGAACCGACTACGACGGTGACGACGCCCGTTGCCACAGCGATGAGCGCGGTGGCAACGAGAACCATCTGCTTGTAGGAGACTCCAACGCTTGTGGCGAGGTCCTGGCCCAACCCGGCGACGGTCAACCGGTCGGCGAGGATGAACACCGCCACGACGGCGATCAAAACGATCCACAGCACCTCGTATTGCCCCTCGTAAACGGAGGTGAAGGAACCCTGGAACCAGACGCCGAGGGACTGCAGGGTGTTGGTCTGGAGCGCCAGGAACGTGGAGACGGCGCTGACGACAGCGCCCAGCATGATCCCCATGATCGGTACCAGCAGGGAGGAGCGTAGCGAGACCCGTCGCAAGAGGGCGAAGAAGACCATGGTGCCGATGAAGGCGAACGCGACAGCCACACACATGCGGGTCAGTACCGTGGCTCGCGGCGCGAGGATCATGACGGTGAGCAGCCCCAATCCAGCCCATTCGATAGTGCCGGTGGTGGTCGGTTCCACGAATCGGTTCTGGGTGATGAGCTGCATCACGAGGCCGGACATGGACATGGCGGCGCCGGCGAGGATGAGGGCGATGGTGCGGGGAATCCGCACGGTGGAGAACATCTGCCAACCGTCGGTATGGGAGAGGATCGCGTATTCACCGGTCGCCAGGCTCCCCGCGAGCAGCAGCATCGTCGCGATGGCGGCGATTAGGAGCCCGGGAGTCAGCAGCCGGGCACGGGCGCGCCGTTCCCGCCCGGCTGCCGAGCGGGAACGGGTGTCGGTTGAACTCACGGAGGGGCTCAGCCCTTGGCCTTCTCGAAGGCCTCGGCGATCGAAGTGATGATTTCCGTGTAGGTGATGATCGACTCGTTCGTGTAGGTGTCCTGCGGGGCGTAGACGACGTGGCCGGAGGTGATGGCGGCAACGTTCTGGAGCGCGGCGTTTCCGGCGATGACGTCCTTGGCTGGGGTATAGCCGGGTTCGTTCGCGGCTACGGCGCCGTCACGGTCCAGGACCAGCATCCAAGCGGGGTTGGCTTGGGCGATCGCCTCGACAGAGACATCATCGCCTTGATGGTCGTCGCTGGCTCCTTCGACCTGCAGCGCTGGGGTCAGGCCCAGCAGGTCGTAGAGCGGACCGAAGGTACGGCCGACCTTCGGGGCGATGAAGCCGATCTTCCCGCCTGAGACGTTGACGGCCATGACGGTGGCGTTGCCGTCATAGGCTTTCTTGGCCCGCTCGACGGCCGCCTTGAAGTCCGCGACGAGCTTGTCGGCCTCGGCCTCCTTGGCGAAGAGCTTGCCCAGGCCCGCCGCGTGACGGAAGAGCTCGGTGTCGAAAGGCTGCTCTTTCCGGGGTTCTAGATCGATCACCGGGGTGCCTTGGGTCAGGGAACTGATCTGTTCGTTGAACCGGCTGAAGCGTTGCCCGGTGATGATTAGGTCGGGCTCGGCGGCCGCCAAGGCCTCCAGATTCGGTTCGCGGTGGTTGCCGATGTCGACGATGCCGTCGCCGCTGTAGGCGGTGACCGTGGCGGGGATCAATCCCTTGGGGGCGGCGACGAGAGGAACTCCCCAGTTAGCGAGCATCTCGAAGGCACGGTTATCCAGACAGGCGGCTTTGGTCACGGGGAGCTTGACGGTCACGGAGCCGGTGTTGGCCTCGATCGTCGCGGGTCCAGCGGCGGGTGCACTGCTGCTGGTTTGCGAGGAGTTATCGGGACTGGAGCAGGCAGCTAGAGTCGCTGCGGCCGCTGCGGCTGCTGATGCGGTCATAAAGATCCGGCGTGAGTAGGGCATAGTTTACCTCTGGGTCGTAGGGGACTAGGCGATAAGGCCACATTGACCTTAGGTCAACCTAAGTGAAATAGAGCATAAAAGAATGCGTTAAAGCGACGCAAGGGGCCTTGGGGTCGGCGGGTGCGCTTATGTGCGCCGGGCGCTGGACGGCCGGGCGTCCAAATCCGACGACCTTAACGAAAGTGAGTATCAAACTCTGGGGCGGCTATGAGGCGGCCTAAAACCCTGAAAGCTGGGATAGAGCGATAAGGATCGGCAGGGGCAGGCACACGATGGCCGCCGCCGCTAGGTGCTTCACGCGGTTGCGGTTAACCATCGCGACGACCTCCCGCATGAAGGCGTTTACGCGGTAATACAGGGCTGTGCGGGCCGGTGCCACGTGCACGTCGATGCCGACGTCGCGGGCCAGCGCGGCGGTGCGCAGCACGTGGTAGTCGCTGGTGACGGCGATGCCGGCGGCATCTGGTCCCAGACGATCGACCACGATCCGCTTGGTGAACTCCAGGTTCTCACGGGTGGTGCCGGAGCGATCCTCCAGCACGAGTACCGACGCCGGTACCCCTTTCTCCGCCGCGTACTCGGCCATTGCGGAGGCCTCGGAGCGCGGCTCGTCGGGTCCCTTGCCGCCCGAGAGGATGAGCGGGATATCGCCGCCGGCTGCCCTCCAACGGGCGATTCCCTCATCGATTCGCGACCCGAGTAGTTTGGCCACCCGCCCTTTAACGAGGCCGGAGCCGTGCACGACGACGAAGTCCGGTTTGGGCCGCTTCCACAGGCGCGGATACAGGAACGAATACACCAGGTAGGAGGTGAATAGAAACCCGGTCCAGCCGGTCAGCATGACGAGCAGGACTGTTGCGACCATCGGCCACGGCGACAGCTGGGACGTGAGCAATGCGACGACGCCGAAGACCGTTAGCGCGATCAGCCCGAGGCCCGCCAGGAGCGACAGCAGGTTGGTCAGGCTGCGGCCCTCGCGTCGCAGCGTGACGAAACCGTTCAACAGCAGTGCCGCGATCAGGGCCAGGACCTCCAGCGGCAGAAACATGACGACCCCGAAGATGAGCGCGTTGAGGGGGTTGTTACCGCCGGTCAAAGCAGCCAGGCACAACCACCCCACGGCGATGACCGCCATCAGCCAGAACGAGTTAGCAGGCGCCCGAAGATCGGAGCGGAAGGATCGCGCCGCCGGGATGACGACGGCCGCTAGGACGATCGAGGCAGGGATGAGGGCAGCTAACGTCATACGGGAATTGTCCCAGAGGGCTCTGAGCGGCGAGCTACCTGCAACGACTAGCTCACCGGGTCAACCCCTGGAATTAGGCTCGCGCGGTCATCAGTTCCAGGACTTCCTGCGCCGTCGACTCGTCGGTGACAAGAGCGGACAAGTAGCCGCCACGCAGAGTCGCGAGAATCGCGGCGGCCTTGCCTGCGCCCGCGGCTACCCCGATCACCAATGGGATCTCCTTCAACCGGTCTGGTTCCAGGCACAGGGTCCGCTGGCAGATGCTCGTCGGCACGTGGCGACCGCGGGCGTCTAGGTGATGGCCGACGACGTGCGCCACGGCGCCACGTTCGCGGCACTCGCGCACCACCGCCGGCGTCATCCAGCGTCGCAACAAGGGACTGACCCCGCGACCCTGGGGGCCGACGGCACCGATCCCTGTCAAGGCCACATCCGAGCGAGCCGCGAGCTCCAGCGTCGCCAGGATCTGATCCTCGTCGCGCACCGCTTTGGCGATTCGCGCGGAGTCGAACACCAGGGGCAAGGGAAGGGTCCGCACGTGACCGCCGAGGCGGAGGGCGATATTGCGGCAGATATCGGGACCATCTTCGTCGCCGAGAACGTTGCCGGCGCTGCCGAGCATCGCGACCGTCGTCGAGCGAGGCCAGATACGTTCCGGCAGTTCCCGGGCCACGGCTCCCACCGCTCGCCCGTTGGAGACGGCGATGACGCTGCGGGGGCCGCAGTTGGCCAGGAGTAGTTCGCCCGCGGCTCGCGCTAACAGGTGGCTCACCCCGCCCGAGGGCGATTCCTCGTCGCGGCGGTCCTCGGCGTCCTCGACGACCCGTGCCTGGGCTAGTCCGAACGACGAGATCAAGCGCTGCTCCAGTTCCATGAGGCGTTCGACGGGGTGGGCGACCGTGACCGTGACGATTCCAGCCTTGCGAGCCTCTGTCAGCATGCGCGAGACCGTCGCTCGCGAGTAGCTGGCGCGCTCGGCGATCTCCTCCTGGCTCAGGCCCTCCTCCCAGTACAGCCGGGCGACCTGCAGCAGCAAGGTGATTCGAGCACGATCCAAGGCGGCGCACATGTGTGCATTTTACCTGGAAGATAGTTGGGATTGACCAGGAGTTTTATCCCTGAAATACGGCTTTGAAGGCCGCAAGCTCGAACGGATGTGCATGCAAACCCTTAGTCGAGAGCCGGTCTGCTTCGTAGCTTGGGGTTACCAGCCCGGTAAGCGGTTGGTAACCCCAACGTTCGAAGGAGAACCCCATGGCCATCGCGCGCACCATCCACGGCGACGTCGACCCGAGCACCCTAGGCGTCGTCAACGCCCACGACCACCTCATCCGCGTCGGTGCCGGTGAGGTCTATCTCGACCCTGACCACTTGCTGATAGACGAGGACAAGGCCGCCCAGGAAGCCACCTATTTCGTGGCGGCGTCCAAGCGCTTCGCCGCCGGGGGCACCATCGTCGACATGTGCCCGGCCTCCTCGGGCCGCGGCGTCCTAGCGCTAAAGCGGGTCGTCGACGCCGTCGAGGGCCTGCAGGTCATCGCCGCCACCGGCTTCCACCAGCAGAAGGTCTACCTGGAGTGGCGGCAGTCCTGGGTCAACCAGTACACCGTGAACGAGATCGCCGACTTGCTCATCGCCGACATCGTCGAGGGTATCGACGCCAACGACTACATGGGGCCGCTCGTCAAACGCACGGACATCAAGGCCGGTTGCATCAAATGGGCCACCGCCTACGGCAAGATCACCGACTGGGAGGCCAAGACCGGTCAGGCCGTTGCCATCGCGTCCAAGGAGACCGGCGCGCCCATCAACACGCACGTGACCGCCGGCACGTGCGGCCCGGAGCAGGCCCGTTTCCTCATCGACCAGGGGGTCGCGCCGGAGAAGATCGCGATTGGTCACATTCAGCGCAACTGGGATCCGTGGGTGCAGGAGCAGATCACCAAGCTCGGCGCGTATGTCGAACTGGACGGCACCAACCGCATCAAGTACGTGCCCGACAACGCCCGTGTGAACCTGGTCAAGACCCTCCTGGACAAGGGCTACGGGAAGCAGATCCTGTTGGGCACCGACTCCGGCAAGGCCTCTTACCAGAAGGTCTACGGCTCGGTTTCCGGCATCGACTACGACCCCGCTGTCTTCTGTCCGCGCCTAGTCGACGACGAGGGGGTCGCCCCCGAGGCCGTCCAGGACCTGCTGGTGAACAACGCCGCCACCTTCTTCGCCTTCGACCCACTCGGCTGAGGAGCGCACCATGTCCGTACCGAGGCTCCAGATCGCCCTGGACACCTTCGACCTGCCTGCTGCGCTGGGACCGCTGCAGAAAGCGGCGCCCCACGTCGACGTCATCGAATGCGGCACGATACTCATCCTCGCCGAGGGGTTTCACGCCGTGCGTGCCATCCGCGCCCTGTTCCCCGACAAGCAACTCCTCGCCGACGTGCGCATCGCCGAGGCGGGCTCCAAGATCGCCCGCATGGCGTTCGAAGCCGGGGCCGACCTGGTCAGCTGCGTCGCCGGGGCCTCCTTGACGACCATCGCCCAGGTCTGCTCCGTGGCGGCGGAGTTCGGAGGCGAGGTCCAAGTCGAACTCGCCGACGAGTGGTATGCCACCGAGCGCGCCCAAGCCTGGCGCGATGCCGGGGTCGGGCACGTCATCGTCAAGCGCTCACGGGATCGCGAGGCCGCAGGCGACTTGTCCTGGAAGGCCGAGGACATGGACCGCGTCGACGAGCTCGCCGGCATGGGATTTACCGTCACCATTACCGGCGGCGTCAGTTTCCAGGACTTGCCCGTCTTTGCCGGGCGCAGCGTCGGGATCGTCATCGCCGGGCGGGCCATCGTCGCAGCCGAGGACCCAGCCGCCGCCGCCGCCGAGCTGAAGGCGGCCCTGGCAAAGGTGTGGTCGTGAGCGCCACCGCGGACCTCCAAGACGGCATCTGTCTAGGCATCTACGAGAAGGCCCTGGTCGGGAACTCCCTAGCCACGGGCAGCGATTGGCGGCATTTCCTGGAGCAGGTGCCTCAGGCGGGCTTTTCCTACCTGGACCTGTCGATCGATGAAACCCCCGAGCGTGAGGCTCGCCTGGACTGGGGGCCGGCCCAGTGTCGGCGAGTCCGCGACGCGGCCGACGATGTCGGCACGGCCATCGGCGGAATCTGCCTGTCCCTGCACCGCAAGATCGGGCCCGGCTCGGCCGAGCCGGAGACGCGTCGGCGAGCCAGAAAGGTCATGACCCGCGGCCTCGAGGTCTCCCACGACCTCGGCGTCCCGGTCATCCAGATCGCCGGCTACTACGCCTTCTACGAGGAACCGAACCCGGAGGCCGAGCGCTGGTACACCCAGATGCTTGCCGACGCCGTGCCCTTGGCCGCGCGCCTCGGCGTGGTGATGGGTATCGAGAACGTCGACGGCGACGACGTCACCTCCATCTCCAAGGCTATGGAGTTCGTGCGGGCCGTCGACTCGCCCTACCTCCAGGTCTACCCGGACCTCGGCAATATCGCTGAACAGGGTCTCGACCCCGCAGTGGAGCTCGCGGCCGGGGCCGGCCACATGGTCGCCATGCACGCGAAGGACGTACGGCGTGGCGAGCCGCGCCGCATCGAGATGGGAGCCGGCATCGTCGACTGGCCGACTTCTTTCGCCCTCCTCGCCAACCAACACTGGACCGGTCGCCTGATGATCGAGATGTGGAACGACGACGCCCCCGACTCAGTCGACCGCTGCGTCACCGCGCGCCACTTCATCGAGACCCAGGCAACCGCCGCCGGCATCCCCGTCGTGGCTCCCTGAGTTCACCGGCGCACCTACAACGCGGCCGTTCGGCCGCCAACCAAACAAAGGAACCGACAATGACGTACGACCTAACCACCATCGGTGAAGGCCAAATCCGACTCACCTGCGAACGCGGAGAGCGACTCGCTACCGCCCGCTCACTGCGCATGACAGCGGCGGGCTCAGAGGCCAACGTCGCCGGCCTGCTGTCCCAGCTAGGCCGGTCCACGTCGTGGGCCACCAAACTGCCCCGCGGTGAACTCGCAGACCGCATCGCACTGGAGTACTCGGCAGTCGGCGTAGATATGAGGCACATCGTCCTAGCCGACGAGGGCCGCGTCGCCCTGTACTTCCTGGAACCCGGCGAGTTCCCCCTACCCGGGAAGGTCACCTACGACCGCCAGTACACCCCGTTCCGTTCCATCACCCCCGAGGAGTTCGACTGGGACGCCCTGCTGGATACCCGCGTCGTTTTCCTCACTGGCATCACCGCCGCGCTCACGCCCGAGACCGCGAAGGTGGTGCGGTACTTCGCCGACGCGGCGGTTGAGCGCGGTGTGAACGTCGCCTTGGACGTGAACTTCCGTTCCCTGCTGTGGAGCGGCGAGCAGGCCCGGGCCGTTCTGGAACCGATCGCCCGCAAGTCCGCGATCCTCTTCTGCTCACGCACCGACGCCGGCATCGTGTTTGGCCTCGATGGGTCCGGAGAACAGGTGTGCCGGGAACTCCGCGAGCAACTAGGGGTACCCGTGGTCGTCACGACCGACGGGCGGGCAGGCACGTACCTGTCCACCGCTGCCAAGGACCGGATCTTCGAGATCAAGTCCGTGCCGGTCATCGACCGCCCCGGCGCCGGAGACTCCTTCGTCGCCGGCACTCTCCACGGCTGGCTCGACGGCGACGTCGAGCGCGGCATCCGAATGGGCACGCGCGTCGCGCAGCTGGCCCTGACCCACCACGGCGACCTCACCCACGTGCGCCCCGGCGAGCTCGAACTCGCCGCCGGCTCGGACATCGTGCGCTGACCGCGATGCCCACCTTTCCCGGAAGGACTAAAGCCAATGACAACCATGCAAACGCCGGCTGGCCGCACTGCGCCCGAGCAGATCGACAACCACCGGCTCACCCGAAACCAACGTTCCCTAATCACGATGGCCATCGTCGGCAACGTGTCGGAGTTCTTCGACATGTTCCTGATCGGCTTCATCGTCAACCTCCTCATCAGCTCCGATGGCTGGCACCTGACCGGCATGCAGTCCGGCATCATCCTGGCCGGAGCGGGGCTGGGCACCGTCCTCGGCTCCATAACGTGGGGGCGCCTGGCTGACAAACTGGGACGCAAGACGGCTTTCATCTGGTGCATCATCGTCCTCGTCGTCTTCACAGCGGCCTCCGCGCTAACCCCCGTGAACGGCTGGATTCTGCTGACCATCCTGCGCACCGGCGTGGGTTTTGGCGTCGGCGGCCTCAACATCACCTCGGTCCCGTACGTGCAGGAGTTCGTTCCCGCGAAGCAGCGCGGCCTGCTCGCAGGCCTGACCAGCGTGTTCATTCCCGCCGGCATCTTCCTCGGCGGTCTGGTGACCAAGTACTTGGGCGAGCCGCTGGGCTGGCGCGGCCTGATCGCGATCGGCTGTATCCCGATCATCCTGCTCGCCTGGACCAAGTTCATCCCCGAGTCGCCCCGCTTCCTTCAGTCCCACGGCCGCGAGGACGAGGCGCGTAAGGCCTATGCCTGGGCTATGGAGATTCCCGTCGAGCAGGTCGCGGCGCTGCCGCCCCTGCCCAAGGAAACCTCCGCGTCGTACTCGGTTATCTTCTCCCGCTACCCGCGTCAGCTACTGGTCGTGGCCCTCGGCTCCTTCTGCTTCATTCTGGGCTCCTTCACGGTGCAGTCATGGGGGCAGACCCTGCTCGGCCAGTCATTCAAGTTCGACGCCGGCACCGTAGCGACGCTGTTCATGCTCGTCTCCCTGGGCGACCTGCTGGGGCGGCTCGGGTCGGCGTGGATCTCCGACCGGATCGGACGGCGCTGGACCATGCTCGGCTGCGGCGTGATCGGGGCAATCGGGGCGCTTATCGCGGCGCTGTCGACGCTGATGGTGCACGACGGCCAGATCGGCAACGCCGGCATCGTGTTCTTCGTCGGGATCTTCATCGTCATGACGTTCGGCGACGGCGCGTTCGGCATCCTGAACGCCTTCGGGGGTGAGCAGTTCCCGACGGAAGCACGCTCCACCGGCCTTGGCCTGGGATACGGCATCGGCGCGGTCGCGAAGGTCGTCGGCCCCTATTTCGTGGGGGCGCTCATGGGACAGGACCAACCGACCGTGGAGGTGGTCTTCCTGCCGTTTGTGATCTTCGCCGTGCTGTTGCTAGTCGGAGGGGTCACCTACCTGTTCGCCCGCGAAACGAAGGGGGAGTCCTTGGAAGCCATCTAGGCCGTGGGGTAAACGCGTGGGTCCCGCCGATTGGCGGGACCCACGCATCGATACCGTATCGGCGTCGGTGTTGTCGTTCAGTGCTGGCCGTAGACGTTCTGGTAGCGGTCGTTGAGGCTGTCCACGAGATCCTGGGGGATGATGTGGATCTCGCCGCCCTGCCTGGCAACGTGGACGGTGCGAGCCACCTCTTCGCACATGGCGGCGGCCTTAACCGCTGCCCGCGCGTCCTTGCCGATCGTGAACGGGCCGTGGTTGGCCATGAGGACCGCTGGCGATTTCGAGTCCCGGAGCGTCTCGACGATCCCGCGGCCGATCGAGTCGTCGCCGATGAGGGCAAAGGGGCCGACTGGGATTTCACCGCCGAACTCATCTCCCATCATGGTCAGGGCGCAGGGGATCGGTTCGCGGCGGGCCGCCCAGGCGGTCGCGTAGGTGGAGTGCGTGTGGACCACGCCTCCCACCTCGGGCATGTTGCGGAACACGTAGGCCGCGGCGGCCGTATCCGAAGAGGGAGAGAGCGAGGCGGGAGTTCCGTCGTCGATCTTGTTGCCGTCGAGGTCACAAACGACCATGTTGTCGGCGGTCAGCTCCTCGTAGGGGACGCCCGAGGGTTTGATGACGAACAGGTCGATCGGTTCCGGGCCGTTGCCGCGATCCACGGTGACCCGTTCGGCCACGTTCCCGGCGGTCCAGACCACCAGTCCCCAGCGGATGAGTTCCCCGTGGAGGGCGGCGACCCGCTGACGGGTGGCCGCGATGGCGTCCTGGATTTGGGGGGCGAGTTCGGACAAGACGATGGCGTTCATGAGGGCTCTCTTCCGGATCGGGGATGGGCCGCGAGCGGTGCGGCCGGCTCCAGGTAGGTGCCGATACCGATTTTTCCCGATGTCGCCGGTCCTGTCTGCCCCCAGGATGCACGAATGTGCACAAAGACCTACAGGACCTTCGCGAAAAAGTCCTTGGTGCGGGGCTCCTGCGGATTGTCGATGACTCCGGCGGGGGTGCCGCGTTCGACGATCACGCCGTCGTCCATGAATACCACTTGGTCGGCGACTTCCCGGGCGAAGCCGATCTCGTGTGTGACCACAACCATGGTCATGCCGTCGGAGGCGAGATCTTTCATGACGTTCAAGACCTCGCCGACCAGTTCGGGGTCGAGGGCCGAGGTGGGTTCGTCAAACAGCATCAACTCCGGATCCATCGCCAACGCCCGCGCGATGGCGACCCGCTGCTGTTGGCCGCCAGACAATTGTGCAGGGTAGTGATCGGCACGGTCCGCCAACCCGACGCGGCCGAGTAGTTCCTCGGCGCGCTTGCGGGCCTTGTCCTTGGGGACTTTCCGCACCTGGCGGGGGGCCTCCATGACGTTTTGCAGCGCCGTCAGGTGGGGGAACAGGTTGAAGCGCTGGAACACCATGCCGATTCGAGAGCGCTGCCGGGCGATGTCCTCGTCGCGGCGTCGGTGCAGGACCGTGCGATTGCCCTTGGCGACCTCGTGGAGACCAACGAGTTCACCGTCGACGAACACCCGGCCCGCGCTGATCTCCTCCAGCTCGTTGATGCACCTGAGCAGCGTCGACTTGCCCGAACCGGAGGGGCCTAGCAGCACTGCGACCTCGCCTCGCTGCACGGTCAGGTCGATGCCCTTTAGGACATGCAGGTGTCCGAACAACTTGTGGACGCCGCGGATCTCGATCATAGGGGTCATGGAGTCACATCCAGGTACGGGCCGGCCTTGGCGGTGCCGGCGTTGAGGATCGCCTGCTGACGTTTCGACATGGCCCGTGACTTGCCGGTGGGAGAGTCGGCACCGTCGAAGCCGCGACCGTAGTGGGCTTCGAGGAAGTGTTGTCCGACCATCAGAACCGACGTGATCACCAGGTAGTAGATGGCGGCGACGATCAATAGGGGCACGGGGAGGAACTTCTGGTTGCCGACCGCCGAGGCGACGAATGTGAGCTCGTAGGTGAACGGCACGGCCAGTACCAGGGATGTCGTCTTCAGCATTGAGATGGTCTCGTTGCCGGTCGGGGGAACGATGACCCGCATCGCCTGGGGAATGATGATGCGGCGCAGCGTCTTGCCGCGGCTCATGCCGAGGGCGGTCGCAGCCTCCCATTGCCCCTTGTCAACCGAGTTCAGGCCGGCGCGGACGATCTCAGAGAGATAGGCGCCCTCGTTAAGCCCGAGGCCGAGGATCGCCAGGACAGCGGCGTTGGCGACGTCCTGCGTCGAAATCGTCCAGAACGTCGGGCCGTACGGGATGCCGAGGACGAGGCGGGGGTACAGCACCGAGATCAGGCCCCAGAACACGAGTTGGGTGTAGATCGGGGTGCCGCGGAAGAACCAGATGTAGGTCCAGGCGACGCCGCGCAGGATCGGGTTGGTGCCCATCCGCATGATCGCGCTGGTCACGGCCAGCACGATGCCGAGCGCCATCGCCCCGACGGTCAGAAGCAGCGTCCATTGGGCTCCGGCCAGGATGCGCGGGTCGAAGAGGTACTGGCCAACGACGTCCCAGCGGTACTCCGGGTTGGTGACCAGGGAGTGGGCGAGTGTGAGGACCAGCAGCGTGACGATGCCCGCCCAGATCCAGCGGCTAGGCCGGGGGACGGGGCGGGCGTGGATGAGCTCGGGGACATCCATCGATCAGGACTCGGGGTAGAGGGTTGCCTTATCGAGCGCGGCACTCTCGTTACCCCACTCGGCCAGGATCTTCTTCCAGGTCCCGTCGTCCATCAGGTGCTGCACGGCCTTCTGGACCGCGGCTGTCAGTTCCTTGTCCTGCTGAGCGACGACGATGCCCTGGGGTGCGGAGTCGATGACGTCGCCGACGACCTCAAGACCGCCGTCGCTCAGTTTCGCCGCGTAGCTGGAGACCGTGGAATCGGCGAAGAAGGCGACGGCCTTGCCGCCGGCGACGTTGGTGGTTGCGTCCGACTGCTTGGCATAGGACAGGACCTCGATCGCCGACTTGCCGGTGGTCGTGCATTCCCCGGAGAGCCGGGAGAGTTCGGTCTCCTGCCAGGTGCCGGTCTGGACGGCGATCGCCTTGCCGCACACATCGGCCGGATCGAAGCTCTGGGGGTTGCCCCTCTTGACCGCGTACGAGGAGCCGACGGAGATGTAGGCGACCATGTTGTAGCTGGCCGTGCGCTCCTCGGTGATGGTGAACGACGAGATGCCGAGGTCGTATTTGCTGCCTATCCCAGGCAGGAGCGAGTCGAACTGGCCGTGCTCGACCGTCGCCTCGACGCCAAGGACCTTGCCGATCGCCTTGCCGAGGTCGACGTCGTAGCCGATCGGGGTGTTGAGGTCGTCGGAGCGGAACTCGGCCGGCGCGTAGTCGGTGGAGG